>DXHF01000382.1 GCA_019113605.1 Candidatus Paenibacillus intestinavium | reverse complement strand
GTTTCGATGATTAATGCAATTCTTTCTTGAATGAATGTGGTCACGAACTCCCAAACTGTGTTCACAATATTACGGAATCCTTCTACCTTTTGATACAGCATAATGAAGCCTGCAACAAGTGCAACAATACCTGCTATTACTATGCTTATCGGTCCGCCTAGGAAAGCTAGCACTGTACCTAAAATAGAAATTGCACCTTTAACAATCCCGACAACGTTGAATACTCTGAGTAATAAACCGATAAATGGTAAAACTACTTTAGTGACCGCTAATATAGCAGGTACTAACATCATAAATATTCCAGCTAGAGTGATAATCACTCCGATAATTTGTGCAATTATTGGATGAGCTTTGAATAATTCTGCTATCCAAGCAGTGATTGAAGTCACTACATTGAGTACAATCTGTGCAATTGGAGCCATAGCTGTTGCGAAGTTGACAACCATCATCACTATGTTTCCAATCAAACTTACTACAGTTGGTCCATTAGTTTGGATATAGTCTATAAACTTTTGAAAACCATCTGATTCTTTGATTGTCGCTGACCATTCTCTAAATCGTTCCATCATGTCTTGTAAACCATCTAGTACAGTTGAACTATTTTCACCGAATGCTGCGAATAAATCGATGACACCAAGGAAAAAGTCACCGAATATCTTCCCTATTTTCGGCATATTTTCTTGAACATATGCTATGAAATCATGAAAACCATTCGTTTCTGCCATTCTTGAAGCCCACTCAGCAAATTGAGTACCTAGATTATTAAATCCCTCTGCTACCCATTCGATTAAAGGCATCGCTGCGTTGACCATATCAATTAAGCCTTGACCAAAGCGTCCAAGTCCACGAATGATGTTCTCGAATACCGCTGTACCTTTTGAGTTCATGTTATCGAAGAATCTAAGCATTGTTGGCGACTCTTGAACAAATGATTTCAGTTCATTCGTCATTCTTGTCATTGCATCTACAACTTGATTTATGAATGGTGTTAGACCTTCCAATGCGAATTGAGCAGTGTATATTGCTTGCCCCATTTGCATAAATATCTTGTCGATATTTTGATCGACAATGCCATTCCAAGTCGCTTTAATACTATCTAACGCTCTAGTGAATGCATTAGATGCTTCTGTTGCTTCAAATGCTTCATCGTTGTACCTAGCAAGCACAGATGCAACCAAACCACCGTATGCAGCAGCACCAGCAAATGCTATACCAACTGCACCGAGGAAACCTGCTAAATTACCTGCAGTTACACCAATTGCATTACCTAACGCCATTACCGCTGATGTTAGACCTGCAATAATCGGTATTAAAGCACTGAATGATGCAACCAATGTTCCACGTACCATGTTACCTAGTACCGTTCCTACTGCAGATATCATCTTCGCCAGTCGCATTAACTCATGTTGGAAGTTATCGTTCATGTTGTCTACTTCTGTGACGAAGTTTCTTAAATTTTGTCTAGCGTTTTTGAAATTAAGGACAACATTCTTTTCAATTTTTTCCCGCGAAAATATACGTGACATGGCTTCTGCTTGTAGCAATCCACGCCTGAATTTGCTGATGTCTGCATCAACTTCTACTTCAACTTCATCCTGTAATGCTGCTGCTTGAGCTTGCGCACGTTTCAACTTACGTTCAAAGTCTCTAATATCAGCTTGTATTTCAGCTACAAACCTTGATACATCATCCATCGCCCCACTCCTTTCTTATTTATCTATTTTGATTTTTTCTTATCTAGCCAACGTTGCAATGCTTTTTGTTGTACCATTCTAGTGGCACGTGCATGCTTACGTTTTTGTTTTTTATCATACTCATAGCTTGATTTAGATTGATTAATCAACGCACGTTCTTCTTCAATCTTCTTACTAATTTGTTTAACGTTCTTACCATTATTCAACTGAGCAAACATGATTGATTGTGTACGCATATCCTCTAAACCGTCTAATCGTTTATGTCTAGCACCTTTTATCATCTGTTCCCACTCGTGTGGAGTGAGGAGTTCTAATTCAGGTAGAGGTATATAACCGATTAGTTGTATGGTCTTTTCAATTACATAATCAAAGTCTAAGCCTTGATTTCGTACGGTGGTTTGCCTGTTATTTCCTCGTACAGTTCCACGAACAGTTCCTGAGATTCCTTGGCTTTCTCTTTCTCCTCGCCTTTCTTGTTTTGAGAAGAACGCTTCATCATAAACCAAAGGGTCTGCAATTTTCCCTTGTAGTAACCATCTTCATTTAACATGCGTAGCGCACCAACGAAGTATGGTTTTAAATCACCCGTCTCAGCTGCAATGTCCTCAATTGTTGTTGCGATTTCTTCAAAAGACGGTTGTTCTTTTAAATAATGAGAAGTGGCACTATGCCAAAATTCAATGAGTTTATCTGGATCTTGTTGCATCAATCCCATGAAGATGGAAGTTACGCCATCTGTTTCTAACTTCTTACCTGTTTCTTCGTCTACTTCATTAGTAGCGTACTTCTTAGCTGTTTTACCAAATAAATAAGTACCTTTAGCTTTAAAAATCTTGTCATTAATTCTGATTTCAGTAATTGATTCAGTCATGTTTCACAAATCCCTTCAAAATAGATAAATAAAAAAGAGTGGCAATAGCCACTCCATGTTTTAAACGTTCTGTGATTCAACTTCTTCTAAGTTACCTGTTTTTTGTCCAATCGTTTCGTAAGCAATTTGACCTGCTAGTGAAGGATCTAGGATTTCGTCTGGAAGTTTTGGTTCTTCTCCATCAGCAGAATTCAGCTTAACTTTAAGCGATACTTCAATGTTATCCTCTTCATCATCTACAGAAAGTGAACGTGATTCAGGGATTACATATGCAAAAGTTGAGTTGTGCTTTTCAGAAGGTTCAGAGCCGATAACTGTATTATCAATAATCCAAAAACGCATCTGTTTGCCATTCTTACATGCATCTTTAAAGTCTCTGTCCGATTTAAATGCCGGGCCATACGGGAATGTTACGCTGATTGTTTCTTCAACGACGCCACCGCTCCAATCCTTGCGATTACCTTTGATTGTTTCTCTTAGTTCGTTCTCAATCTCATGTGAAAACTCACTCGTACCCGCTATAACGTAATCTGCTGCAGTTGCTTGAGCGACTGGTGTGCTTGCAGGGATACCAACTAGCGTCCATTTATCTACTGCCATTTACTTCATC
>DXHF01000381.1 GCA_019113605.1 Candidatus Paenibacillus intestinavium | reverse complement strand
TCTGATCCTCAAACTGCTGATCGGGCACCATTAGTCCATCAACAGCAGCCTTCATTAACGCAATTCGTCCACGCGGTGATGCTGGCTCCATACCCGTTTCCTTAAATGTTGGACAAGCTGGCAAACAGAAGCCGCAGCGCATACAATTAGTGAGCTGATCATAATCGAGCTTTTCTAAAAGCGTGCGAGCTAGCGGATTCGTATGCTCTATATTAGGTTTACCTAGTGTGCTAGCCATGTTGTACCACCACTCTCTTCTTTGTTTCCTTCGCAAATACTTTACCAGGATTCAATATACCTAGCGGATCGAACGCGACTTTAATCCCTTTCATGACTTCAATCCCTGCCGTGCCAATCTTCCATTCCAAATAAGGTGCTTTCACAATACCAACACCATGCTCGCCTGTAATCGTTCCACCTAGCTCAATTGCAGCTTCAAAAATTTCAGAAAATGCCTGTTCAACACGCTGCACCTCTTCATGATCGCGTGCATCTGTCGTTGCTGTAGGATGTAAATTTCCATCGCCAGCATGTCCAAACGTTGCAATATTTACATTATATTTTTGTGCTATCGCATTTGTTCGAAGCACCATATCGGCGATTTTGGAGCGTGGTACAGTCGCATCCTCAAGAATGGTCGTTGGACGCAAACGAGCAAGAGCTGTAAATGCACTACGGCGTGCTGTTAGCAGCTTCTCAGCTTCTTCACGATTTGCGGCAATTTCAATTCGATCGGCCTGCTCTACCTTACAGATGTCAAAGATTTGTTCAATATCGCGCTCGACCATTTCTGGCTCACCATCTTGCTCGATAATAAGTATCGCTGCCATATCTAGCGGCAATCCGATTTTGGCAAAATCATCTACGACACGAATCGTCGTATTGTCCAATATTTCTAACGTTGCCGGAATAATTTGCTGCTTAATAATGCTAGAAACAGTACGAGCAGCACCATAAATATCTTTATACATCGCAATCATCGTTTTTTTCGTTTTTGGCTGTGGTATGAGCTTGAGAATAGCTTCCGTAATAACAGCAAGCGTTCCCTCGGAGCCAACAAGCAGCTTCGTTAAATCATAGCCAGCGACATCCTTCGTCAGCTTTCCACCTGTATGAATAACAGAGCCATTCGGCAATACTGCTGTTAAGCCTAGCACGTAATCCTTCGTCGTACCGTACTTCAATCCACGCAGTCCTCCTGAGCACTCGGCGATATTGCCACCAATAGTTGAAATTTTCATACTGCTAGGATCTGGTGGATAGAACAGCCCCATCGCTTCAACATGTGTAATAAACTGCCCAGTAATGATGCCCGGCTGAACCGTTGCCGTTAAGTTTTCCATATCTACTTCAATAATTTTATTCATGCGGTGCATAACCATAACGATTCCACCTTGTGATGGCGTAGTGCCACCACAAAGATTAGTACCAGAGCCCCTCGTTATAATAGGGATAAGATGATTGCTGGCAATTTTCATAATTGCACATACTTGTTCTGTTGTTTCTGGATAGATAACCCCATCAGGCAATCCCTGTAGCATTGGCGTACCATCGTAAGAATGAGCGACTAACGCCTCTTGATCCGTTCTAAAATACTTGTCTCCGACTATTTCTCGCAACTGCTTACCTATAGCTTCATTCAACATTGAACAATCCCTCCATCATTAAAGTAGACAGGTCATCTGATGACTTTGTGTTGATTATAGCTTAATTACGTTGTACAGTATAGTCAATACAATTTTTTTGGAGGAAAGCTATGCAATCGATAAAGGTAGAAACAGAAAAAGGACATGAAATTGTTCAACGCGTAATCCTATCTCAAATCGAGGATGGCAGCCTGCAGCCAGGCCAAAAATTACCGTCAGTCGTAGACTTAAGTACCTCCTTCGGAGTAGGTCGCTCGACGATACGTGAAGCGACTAGTGCATTAAAGGCAATGGGTTGGATAGAGGTTAAGCATGGTGGCGGCACATTTGTGAGCAAGGTACTCCCTACTTTACAAGGCAGCTCACGCGATCCTTTCGATGAAGCTGATGATATAAAAGAAATTTTAGAAGTTCGGATTTGGCTAGAAAGTGGTTCAGCATCGTTGGCTGCTGAGCATCGTAGCGATGAGGATGTAGCAAAGCTACAGCATATTATATCATCGATGGAGCAGGCTGTGGAGCTTGATCATACTCAAATGAGCGAACAAGCAGATATTGATTTTCATCTAGCGATTGCGGCTGCTTCACATAATGAACTGCTCAATACATTAATGAGCTCACTAAGTAGCAAGCTTACCGCAACAATGGGCAAAACCAGGCAGCTGTGGTTTTTTGAAGATAAGTCGTCTAGTACATTGCTGCTGAATGAGCATCAAGCTATTTTTGAGGCCATCGCTGCTCAAGATGCCAAGCTTGCTAGCAAGCTGATGCAGGCACATTTGCAAAAGGTAGAAAAAGTACTGAAGCGCAATGGATCGTGGTAAATGCAAAGAGGTCTCTCGAAATTCGAAAGACCTCTTACTGTTATTATAGTGCTTTTTGAACTTCCTATTTCAATCGAGGTTCAAGAAGTGGGCTTTCGCAAGCAGAGCAGGTGAAACGCTACTTGAGATAGGCGGAAGCGCAAGTGTACGTTATTGGTACATGCGATCCTACAATGTTTCTGCAAGAAACATACATCGGAAGCTTATGCTGTACTTTCCAAGTTCGTTTCAGATGCGACGCCGAATACGCTACAACGCATTACAACGTTATCAAAGCCCACTTTTTGAACTTCCTTTAATAGGTTAGTCCGTGACCAAGTGTATAGATGTTACCATCGCTATCTTTATAAGCGTAACGTAATCCTTCAGGCATATATTTGTCCTTGTCATAGCCGGCAACATCATTTCTCGAGATACAGTCTCCATTGGCATCAACGGCAATAACTGCTTCGCTCGCTGGCAATGTCAACGGCAGCACACCTACTGGTTGACTATTTCCAGCCATAACCTCAAACTGTGCCTTATAGAAGGTATCATATCCAGCGATCAACGCATCTGCCAAAGGCTCTACATTTCCAACAATCCACGGCAATGTAACATTGACACTTATAATTACTTTTCCGCCGCGTTTTTGAATATTTTCTGCAATTGCCTTAAGATGTTCCATACGAAGCAAAGTAGTTTCTTGATACGAAGTACCATCTAATGCAGTTTCTGTTTTGTCCTCGCATATTTCAAGCTCCAAGAGCCCAGGTGTCGCATTAAAGTAAGCACCTGATTGGGGATTTAAGAACAACATAGCAACATCGGCTTCTTCGTAGTTAAGGGTTAAATTGAATTGTCCAAGCTCTTGACATTCCTTCCTTGCTTTTTCAGTATAAGAAGCTGCTCGTTCTGCTTCTTTGTGGAACACCTCCACATATACCTTCTTACCGACCATTTTTTCAGCGGTTAAAGGTAACGTCTCAGCTTGATTTTTAAGAATGGTTACTGATTTTTTATGTGCTTCATAAGCAGCTTCCCAGTTAGCTGGATTGTTCACTGTTGAAGCAGCACCTTCCGTTGACACATACGTACGATCATCGAATAGTCCTAGAGCAAACATTTCCGTAAGTAATCGTTCATTGGCTTGATCGATTCGTTTTTCACTAATCCATCCGCTGTTGATCGCTATTTTTAGATTTTCAATATCATTCGTATCAGCAACCATATCTGTACCAGCATTGATTGCTTTAGCAAAACGCTCCGCCTCGCTGAGTTCTTCAACACCCCAGCTCATTTTGCTTGTAATACCACTATCGCTATTTACATAGCCTTTGAAGCCCATCTTCTCTCTAAGGATATAATTAAGGAAATAATGATTGAATGTAAAACCAACCTCTTCGTAAGGGATATCCTCTCCCTCAAATTGTTGCACAACACTCTTTTTGATGCTAGGCATAGAGTAATAAGGCATAATCGATGATGTACCATGATCTACTGCCGCTTGGAATGGTGGTAAATGATACTTTTCCAAGCTGCCTGGTGTTGGATATAGATTCCACTTTCCTTCTTTATAATGTGGGTCAAATCCATTTTCTCTTGCGCCTCCCCCTGGGAAATGCTTTGTCGTCATTGCAATACTATGGTTACCTAATCTCTCACCTTGAAAAGCACCGATAATACGAGCGATCGCATCAGCAATAAACTCTGGATCTTCACCAAACGTACCATACGTCCGTTGCCATCTAGGATCTGTAACGGTATCAGCCATATACATATAGCCTTTTCTTATTCCCGTAGCATCCCACTCATCATGTGCGATTTGGGCAAATTGACTAATAAGCGATGCATCACCGCCATTTTTAATATCACCCTTTGCTGCTGCGGCAAGTCCTAATGTTCCAGGCCATGTAGAGAAAATCCCCGCTGCGTCATTCATACCAAAGATGAATTCTGTATTTTCGTTTCTTGAATTCGAGGCGATCAAGCAAGGAATACCAAGACGCGTTCCCTCACATAATTCATTCATTGTATTAACCCATTCGGCCATCTGAGCTGGACTCCAGTTATCTCTCAAGATGAAATGTCGCAAATTCATGTTTTCGATCGTATGCGTCGTTCCCATTACTTTAGTAATAGCAAAAATACTTTCGCCCTTTTCCACAATACCTTCGTCTAACACACCGTTGTGGCTTGTCTTACTTTTATCTTTTTGCGAGAGACCCATTCCGCGTGTATTAATAAGCATCATGCCGACTTTTTCATCAATATTCATTAAGGA
>DXHF01000380.1 GCA_019113605.1 Candidatus Paenibacillus intestinavium | reverse complement strand
CATACATTCATTTACTTCATTGAATCTTATATACGATTGCATATTTACAATTGTATAGTCAGTAAAAACAAAGAACCGATTAAGCCACTATAACTTAATCGGTTCTTTGTTCTGTGCATATTGAACGTGCTCGGGTAAAGTAGCACTCTCCCTAACATCAATATGATGCGATAGATGCGTCAATCTCACTTGCTTCGGCTGCCATAATTTAATACATTCCAAGATTTCTGTTACATCATATAGAGATCGAGTGTCCATAGGGAATAGTTCTTTATAAAAACTCGTGCCGATAATAAGCAGATCAAGATCGAACAACGGCTGCTGCTGCTCTTCCGTTAACGCAATCGAGTCAGGACAATACACCCATTTAACTCCTTCCAACAGATGCTCGAAACGGAATCCATAGGAATAGCCATTATGTCCATGATTAACTCGCCACACCGACAGGTGCCAATTTGCGAATGTATAACCATCATCAAGCGTAATAAATTGAACTTTATTAGAAATCCAAGGGAACCGCTCTTTAATTACATCCAACACTTCTGCTGCCGCATATAAATACGCTGGAAGATCAACATAACGACATTGATCATACCATTGTGGCAAACCACCAATATGATCGAAATGTGCATGTGTAATAAGCATATGCTGCACAAATCGCACTTTAGCCTGTTCCATCTGTACATACCAATCTGGTCCACAATCAATCCATAACGGTGCATGATTATTCAGAAACAGCTGAACACTTGGACGTAATCTGCGATTCACACCTTCGGTCGACCTAGCTTCCGCACAAACATCACATTCACAATAAAGTCTTGGCACACCATGAGCATCACTTGTCCCACGAAAATAAATATCCATAAGCTACTTCCTTTGTTTAAATTGTAACGTGATTGTCGTCCCAATATTGTGTAGACTGAACACTTCTACTTTACCTTCATGTAAATCGATAATCCGTTTCGCAATAGCAAGCCCTAATCCTACACCGCCGGTTGTTCTCGCCCTAGCACCATCCACGCGATAAAATCGTTCAAATAGATGTGGTATTTCATTTTCTGGGATACCGATTCCTTTGTCCTTCACTTCAATCCGCACAATACCTTTATTTTGCGACACAGAAATATCAATCGTATCTTTGGAATACTTCAGCGCGTTATCGATAAGAATAACGAGAAGCTGTTGAATTTTATCTCTATCTCCGACCATTTTCACATTATGAGATAATGCCTTCACACGAATAGATCGTTGAAATGTCGTTTCCATCATTGTAGCAATTTCATCTACAACGGGAATAACATCAAATGTATCTAATGACAACCAATCCTCTTGTTCAGCTTCGGCAAGTGTTAACATCGATTTCGTTAATGTTTGTAATCTAATCGTCTCTCTAGCTATAGCATCAATCGCCTCTGTACGCACACTTTCATCGTTTGCTCCCCAACGCTTCAATATATTGGCATAGCTTGAGATAACGGTAAGTGGTGTTTTCAATTCATGCGACGCATCCGCCACGAAAAACTTCTGGCGCTCATAGGTACGATCAAGACGGTCAATCATCTGATTAAATGCACGTATTAGTTGTTGTAACTCTGCTGATTCTTCTCGCTCACCAAGTTCAATCTTACGGAGCTTACCACTCCGATCAATTTCACGCATCGTAGTGACCATCTGAGAAATTGGCTCTGTTAAGCGAGAGGTAAACCAATATGTACCAAAAATCGCAAACAATATCGCGCCACCACTCGTTACACTTAGTGCGGCAATTAAAATTTGTAAATAGTCATCTAATTCATCGAGTATTCGATTTACTTCCATCATTGCAATGACGTTACCATCTTCATATAACGGAACCCGAGTATAAATAATTCGCTCGCCACTTTTGGTGTACATCCCAGAATGGCGATATTGACTATACTCTGCAGGTAATTCTAATAAAATCGCATTAGATCCAGTAATATTAACAACGCGATTATTAGGACTAATAATCCGTACCATCTCATTTACATTGTAATATTCATTAAGAAGATCTGCGGTATTCAATCCTCTGCCACTCTGAATACGGGGATTTTCGAGGATGAGCTTCACCTTATTAGAGATGATCTCCTCCTCGCTTTCCGTCGTAATTTTGATGACATAGTAGTAAACGAATATATTAAAAAATATTAAAATCAAGATCAACCAAAATATGGTGAATAAAGTAAACCTTTTGCGTAAAGTCATCAATCTGGCTCCTTGATCATGTATCCTACTCCACGAACGGTGTGAATAAGCTTATAGCGGTATCCTTTGTCGAGTTTTTGACGCAAATAACGAATATATACATCAACTAGATTAGTTTCACCGATAAAATCATAGCCCCAAACTTCAGACAATATTTCTTCACGAGATTTCTCTTCGTTGACATTTTCAACTAAAAATACGAGTAATTCAAATTCTCGTGGCGTTAACTCAATCATATTTTCTTTGCGAGTCACTTTACGAGTCCTTAGTTCGATCGTTAAATCTCCTAAAGTTATAATATCCGAGCCTTCAGCATCCTTTGGCTTCTGTTGGAATATCCGTAAAATATTACGTACCCGCGCTAATAATTCTTCAACTGCAAATGGTTTCGTAATATAATCATTAGCTCCATGTTCAAAGCCACTTACTTTATCAGGAACCGTGTCTCTAGCCGTTAATAATATGATCGGTATAAGATTACCAGACTGCCTTACTTGTCTTAACACTTCTATCCCACTCATTTTAGGAAGCATCACATCTAATAAAACGAGCTGGTACTCGCCAGAATTAATCATCTCATAGCCCATCTTACCATCACTAGCAAGACCGACTTCATAGCCTTCATGTTCAAGTTCTAATTGTAAAATACGGGCTATACCCGCCTCATCTTCTACGACTAATATTTTATCATTCATTGCTTGCACCACCTTATATTCTAGGTACTTTCATCATAAAGGAAGCAAGGTCAATAATGCAAGCTAGTCTACACGCTCAAGCGACGAATCGATCACCTTAATTAATGGCATTAACTTATTTTTTAATTTTTTCAACACTTTAGTTTTACCACTTAACCAATGCCGACTCCACATCTCGCTATAGACATTTTCCGTTGATAGCATTGCAATAGAATACACTTCCCGACCATTATTAAGTAGATTCCATGCTTTGCGTCCACTAAAATGACAGTCTTTATTATTAATCCATGTATACGAAATATTATATTTTTCTAATATAGCAAGTAAGCGCTGGATGTTGCGAAAGTTCCTTTCATTACTTACAATAATTGATGGATCACATACGAGGACGACATAGCTCAATTGTTCTCGAATTTGCTCGACTAATTCAGCACTCCACCCACTTGAAAAATCGATTACTTGAACATCGGCTGAGCTATCCTTACTGATTCTTCTTATAAATGAATCCGTAGCATCAGAGCTGTTCGTATCCATCGAGCTGTGAAACATATGATGCTCGATGAGATCAATCGTTACCTCCTTATAGTAAGGATCGATTTCCTTCGTCGCTAGATTGGACTCTGCAAGCCGCTTCTGCACAATTGGAATACTTTCTAGACAAGCGGATGGCCCACAAAACTCAATCAGCTTCACACGTTCGTGTAAGGCGTAATGTTGAGCAAGTAACATCGCTATTGTCGTTGCACCAGCTTGTGGATGAAGAGAGAATATTGCGATTGATTTGCTCCTATAAGCATTATATAGTGGCTGCTTAACTGAATAAGTATCATGCAAAGAAGAATGCTGAGAAGTTAACTGAAGCAATTGTGTCTTCACTTGTGAAGCTTGTACGATTCTATATTGTGGGTCAGGCTGCAAACAATGTAGAATTAGATGCCGAAGCGCAATTGGAATATGAGCCAACTCACGTTTAACAATGTATTCTATTTGTTGTAAATCGTACTGATTCGCTAATTGTTTCCCCTTGGTACATAAAAAGTAGAGTATACAACCAAAGCTATAAAGATCACTTCGCTCATCTGTCGGTATCCCTTTCATCTGCTCGGGTGCAGCAAATCCGGGGGTTCCGAGTGCGACAGTAGGTTGCATCCGATTCGTGCGATGCCGCTTACTTATACCAAAATCAATTAATTTGATATGTCCATTTCGGCAAATCATTATATTCGTTGGTTTAATATCTCGATGTATAATAGCGGGAGACTGTTCATGTAAATATTGAATGGCTTCAATCAGTTCGATGCTCATCGATAATATAAGTTCGTAACATAGTGGTGACTTTTGCTCAATACAAAACTGTTCAAGCTGTTGACCTTCGATCCATTCCATTACGATGATCTCATTAAACTGTTCATTAGCATGAAAATGATCATAGATCATCGGCAGCCCTTGATGTTGAAGCAATGTTAGCAACTTAGCTTCGGACTCTCTCTCCGTAGAAAATCTCGTCTGTTCCAGTAACTCCGGCTTCAATACCTTCATCGCTCTAATCATTCCCTCTAGCCTAAGATCACGTACTTTATATAGCTGACCCATCCCTCCTTCTGCTACATATTCTGCCACACTATAACGCTCTTGAATTACAGTACCTAACGCTAATGGTTTAATCGTAATCTCCTCCATTTTACTAAAGTTAGTGCCCATGCTCGCCGCATAAGTCCATGCTCGTTGCACAAAAAAAGCATTCCACCGCCGGTTAGGCAGTAGAATGCTTTTCTACAACACATTATCTAGTTTTAATAAGCGTTAACTTATTTTGTTCTATTATACAATAACAAGCACTATTATTTAACCATTTTTCTGAATCAGCAATGTAATTTCATCACGGTTATGGAATAGTTGTTTTGCTTGCAATACATTATAACCCGAACCTAATCTTTCCTTCACTTCTCGAATACTTTGCATTACTTTTTTGTTCATTAGTTTTAACGTAATGACGCCGTAAGAATAAGGCTTTAATGCAGGACGTAATCCTAGTACTAATTTACTCATTAACAATGGATTCCAGCTCATATCACATACAATTAGATCAAAGCTAGCTTTAGGGAGCTTAACATCTGAGGCATTCATCTTCAGATGAGTTAGCGCTGGATGACGCATAATTTGTTCATCCAATACCGCTGGATCGATCGCTGTTACTTTCAAGCCTCGCTCTAACAGCAAACTACTCCAGCCACCAGGAGCAGCGCCAACGTCGATTGCTTGTTTGAATAATGCTAGATCCAGTCCAAATACTTTCTCCGCCTCAAGAAGCTTGAACTTGGCACGAGAAGCTTGTCCTTCCTCACGTTGGAAACGGATCGCACCACCTGGCCAATCTGAACGCATCTCCTCCACCGTTCCAAAGCCAACATAAAGATGAGAGTGATGCGCGTAAATCGCAATAATAAGATCAGGGTTTTGTAAAACTAGCTGCCCACCCGCTTCTACAATTGCTGCTTCCATAACCTCTTTAATCTCTGCCTTCGTGTTAACAAGCAAGCTGTCACGGCTTGTACGAATATGGATCGAAATTTGTTTGTCAGAGATTGATGATTCAATATAAGAAATCATCTGAACAAGCTGCTCTACATCTGAAGCTTGTCCTGTTAATGCAAATTCACGATCAATAGATTGTACATGTCTTAGAAAGATAAGTTCCGAAGTGGACAACTGCTGTCCTACCTCATCACTTTCCATAGGTATATCGAATAAAAACACTTCAC
>DXHF01000379.1 GCA_019113605.1 Candidatus Paenibacillus intestinavium | reverse complement strand
TCGAATCTGAAGCGAACTTGGAAAGTACGGTTCGCGTGTACCAACCACGTACACTTGCGCTTCCGCCTTTCTCAAGTAGCGCTCCAGCTTCTTGGTGCTGACAGCCGAGCTTTTCCAGCCTTTATTGGAAGTTTCGGGAAATTGATCGCTCGTGTACTCGTGCCGTACACGTCGTTGGGTTTTGTTTCATCGACCTGTGATCACGATGACTATGCTAACGTAGCTTCACCGGAATCGAATATGTCATTTTAACAGACCTAATAATAGGAGGTTTCACCATGTCAGAAAAAATATTGGTTGTTTTACCGCATCCTGATGATGAAGCATTCGGGTTATCAGGTACTCTTGCGAAATTTATAGATGAAGGTGCTCAAGTCACTTATGCATGCTTAACATTAGGCGAGATGGGACGAGGACTGGGTAATCCTTTGATTGCTGATCGAATTAGTTTGCCTCATTATCGTAAGCAAGAATTAATTCAAGCCTGTAATGCGATTGGCTTTGATGATGTGCGCATGTTAGGATTTCTTGATAAAACCGTTGAATTTGAGCCGAAGGAATATATTGATTCGGTCATTAGAGAGATATATAACGATGTACAGCCAACGTTAGTGCTTACATTCTTCCCAGGCTTCAGTGTTCATCCCGATCATGATGCTACTGGTGCCTCGGTCATTCGCGTTCTTGAAGATATACCAGCAAGTGAACGTCCTCCAGTGTGGTGTATTGCGTTCGCACATGATATGTACGATATGAATGGGGAGCCTGATATTACTGTCGATGTGTCATCGTATCTTAAGCAGAAAAAAGAAGCGATTGCGGCACATGCTACGCAGTTCCAAATATCAGAGATGTTTGGTAATGGTGATACTGAATCACCAGAAGTTAAATCGAAATTCGGTAAAGAACATTTCTGGACATATCATTTTAATAAGTAAAATAAACAATATAGATGGTATAAGAAGAGTCATCTTACGATGGCTCTTCTTATGTACTTATAGCTAGGAGAGATAGAGTGGAGCATCATAACAAATTGAAAAAATCTGTACAAATTCAAGCATTTAAGTATCCGAATCGCTTACATTATGAATGGGAAGCTGACTTAATTGAGCTTAATGAACAATATGCGATGGTTGCCTGTCACGCAGGTCGGAAATTTCACCATTATACAAAGCAGAAGCAATTTATAATGCCTTACCCATCCATAGAAATTTTCTTTTTTGAAGAGTGGTATACGTTTTCGGTATCATTTCGAGAAAATGGTGAAATGATGCACTATTGTAATGTAGCAATGCCATCCCGATTGGATAATGGTATTATTTCGTTTGTTGATCTAGATCTTGATTATTTACAGGAACCGCATGAGGATTGGAAAGTAGTAGATGAAGATGAATTCCTTCATAATCAACAAACTTATAATTATCCTAAAGCGTTAATTGATGGTGCCCAATTAGGACTAGCAAAGCTGCAGCAACTCGTTGCCGCCAAACAATTCCCGTTCGATGGAAAAATAAATGTCAAAAAATATGAAAGCGTTTTATAATGGTGAAAGACTAATTCTATAATGAGTACTGCTGACGGGGGGGATTTAATGAGGACGGACATACATAATAAGTGGGAAATAGGTAGTAAAGGCTTAAAAACGAAATGGTCGGATCAAGTTACACCAGATCATGTGTTGCCCCATTATCCGAGACCTCAACTAGAGCGATCCATATGGTACAATTTGAATGGTTTGTGGGATTACTGCATTACAAATAAAGATGAGCAATTACAAGAGAAATCCTTTCAGTCAGAAGGTGAAATTCTTGTGCCATTTCCGATAGAATCTGCATTATCCGGTGTACAACGTTCGGTCAATGAACAGCAAAGGCTATGGTATAAACGTAGTTTTGAGCTGCCGATCGATTGGAATCAAGAGCATACTATTTTGCATTTTGGAGCTGTTGATTGGCAGACCTCGGTATGGATTAACGGACAGTTTGTTGGTGAACATACTGGAGGCTATTGTGCATTTAATTTTGATATTAGTCAGTATATTGTTCAAGGTGGTCATAACGAAGTGCTAGTAGCAGTGTGGGACCCAACAGATCAAGGATATCAGGAGCGCGGTAAGCAATCATTGGAGCCAAAAGGGTTATTTTATACAGCAGTAACAGGCATATGGCAAACGGTTTGGCTTGAAAATATTGCTGCTAATAGTATTGTGAAACTTGTATGTACGCCGAATGTTGATGAACAATTAATGTCATTACATATACATAGCATGAAGGAATGGCAACGGCACACGCTGAAAATTACTGTGTCATTCAAAGATCAAGTTGTTATAAAGCAGAATGTTCAATGTAAGTTTAATAGTAATCAATGTGACGTTAATATTCGGTTAGAGCAAATGGAGCTTTGGAGTCCTGATCAACCCAATTTATACGATTTAAAGATAGAAGTTTGGGATCTGGATCAGTGTATCGATCAAGTGAGTAGTTATTTTGCAATGAGAAAATGCTCGATCGAGCGCGATCGTAATGGACAAAAACGGTTATGTTTGAACAATCAACCTATATTCCAACATGGTGTACTTGACCAAGGCTATTGGCCAGATGGTTTGTATACTGCCCCAACGGATGAAGCGCTTATTTACGATATTAAAACGATGAAGCAGCTTGGATTTAATATGTTACGGAAGCATATTAAAGTAGAACCTGCACGCTGGTACTATCATTGTGATCAGCTAGGTATGCTTGTGTGGCAAGATATGATTAATGGTGGCAGCAAATGGGATATGTGGAATCAGGCAGTACTTCCTACAATTATTACGAGCAAATGGTTCAGGCGTGATAATATCGAAAGCAGCTATCGACGTAATGGTCGCAATGATGCAAGTAATCGAGCTCAATTTATGAACGAGTTAAAGGAGATGATTGATCAGCTTTATCATTTCCCTAGCATTGTATTGTGGTGTCCATTCAACGAGTCATGGGGTCAATTTGATGCTGCTAGCATAGCGGATTGGGTCCAAAACTATGATTCAACACGTTGGGTAGATCATGCTAGTGGTTGGCATGATCAACATTATGGTGAGATCAAAAGTGTCCACACCTATTTCAAAAAACTAAGTATGCCTTACAATAAAAGAGATCAGGCAGTAGTCATTTCTGAATATGGCGGGTACAACCACTTAGTTCGGCAGCATAGTGAAAATATTGTGAAAGAAACAGGCTATAAACGTTGTAAAACTTCAGAAGAATTGCATCATGCATATGAACAATTGATCTTGAAGCAATTATTACCGTTAGTAAAGCAAGGGATCTCCGCGGCTGTCTATACGCAAGTATCTGATGTCGAGGGGGAAGTGAATGGACTAATAACCTATGATCGCAAATTCGTCAAATTCGAGGAGCAAGAACTACAAGGCATCCATCAACATCTATATGCTATCGAAATATGATAACAGGTTACATACATAGAGCAGAGGTGTAGCGGATGACAAGTAAAGATGGAACTATCTCGCGCAAAAACTGGATGAATATTTGGGTTTTTGGACTAGTCGGACAACTATGCTGGAACATCGAAAATTCGTGGTTTAATACATTTGTGTATGACAAGATTGCGAAGGATCCATCGATTATTTCATGGATGGTTGCGATAAGTGCGATTGTTTCTACGATTGCAACTTTTATTATTGGGACATGGAGCGACCGTGCAGGCAAACGAAAACCGTTTATTGCAATTGGGTACATCTTCTGGGGAATTTTCACGATTAGTTTTGGCTTAACAGAGTTTATGCCGAAAAGCCCATTAATAGCTATCATTGTATTTGTTATAGCGGCTGATGCGATTATGAGCTTTTTTGGCTCGATGGGCTATGATGCATCTTTCCAGCCTTGGACGACAGATATTTCTAATGAACGTAATCGTGGTAAATTAGGGGGAGTTTTTGCAGCTTTACCTGTGATCGCAACGATATTTGGAGCAGTAGTATCTGGAATTATTGTTGAAAAGTTCGATTTCTTCCCTTTCTTTATTATGATGGGTGGACTTGTTATGGTCATAGGACTCTGGGGCCTATGGTCATTGCGCGATCATCCTAATTTGAAGCCAAGAAAAAATGAAGGCGGGTATTGGAAGCAGGTTGCTGAAGTATTTTCAATTCGTACAGTAATCGGTAATCGTGAATTGTTTTGGGTATTTGTAGTTAACGCAGTTTTCTTCAGTGGCTTCAATATTTATTTCCCTTACATTACAATATACTTTAACAATTACCTTGGGATGGATTATGGGGCAGCTGGTGTTATTCAAGGTGTTGGCTTGATCGCTGCTCTATTTCTAACGATTCCTGCAGCAAAATTAATTAATAGGGGCAAGATGACAACTGTAATTTCTATTGCTATTGTAAGTAACATTGTTGGTCTTATTATTATTACGTTGAATTCATCTATCATTGGTTTATTAATTGGTATATTCTTCTCCGGTATAGGTTTTGTACTCGTTATGCAAAGTATTACGGCATGGGTGAAAAATCTATTTCCAGAGGATCAGCGTGGTCAATTCGAAGGGATTCGTATGATATTTGGTGTATGTGTGCCAATGATTATCGGACCGTTAATCGCAAAGATTGTTATCGAAAACTACGGTATCTATATGGAGATTGATGGAGTAGTGGGAGCAGTCCCAACAGAGAGTTTATTTGTAACAGCAGCTATGTTCACAATACTAACATTTTTACCGTTAATTCCAGCAGGACGTTTTGCCAAATCGCGTTTTCAAAAATAACGGAGGTGTAGTTATGCAATATGAAATTGTTACTCCAGGTCCACTACTTAGTAATGAAGGTATGTTGAACCAGAAAGGCTACAGTACATCTGCAGTATTAACGTATAATCGCGAACATATTAAAGCATCTCCATGGCAAATTAAAGAATGGGATTTCTATCAAGTAAATAATACAGATTATTGCCTGCAGATGACAATTGGTCATGTCGGTTATGCAGGTCATGTATCGGTTAAATTATTTGAATTTGCAACAGGTCAGCATTATGAAATAACAAAAATGCTAGTACTACCTTTTAATAGTTTGAACATGCCTCGCTCTGCGGAACAAGGTGATTTACATTATCGTAGCAAAGATGTAGAGATGCATTTTGAAGTCTATGCAGGTGGTAGAAGGTTACGCTGCCGTTCAACGAACAAGCAACACCCGACGATTGAAGTCGATGTTACTTTATTACAGCCAGATCTTACTTCACTTGTAATAGCAACTCCTTTTTCAGAGAAGAAAACACAATTTTATTACAATCATAAGACGAATTGTATGCCGGCTACAGGAGTTGTGAAGATCGGAGAAGGCGAGAAAGAGTATACGTTTGAGCCTGATACCGCATTCGGTCTAATCGACTGGGGCAGAGGCGTATGGCCGTTCAGTCATGAATGGATTTGGGGTAGTGGCAGTTGCTATGTGAATGGCAAACGTTTTGGCTTCAATATCGGCTTTGGATTTGGAGATACTTCGGCGGCTACTGAGAACATGCTATTCTATGACGGAAAAGCACATAAAATAAGTAAAATTAATATTACGCTGAATGAAAATGGCTTTATGTCTCCAAAAAGGATTACGAGCGAGGATGGCC
>DXHF01000034.1 GCA_019113605.1 Candidatus Paenibacillus intestinavium | reverse complement strand
GAAACAACACCCAGCAACGTGTACGGTTCGAGTACACAAGCAGTCAAACGCACGAAGCTTCAAATAAAAGTTCATTACATTCGCTTGTCCGTTCCTAACAATGAAACAACACCCAGCAACGTGTATGGTTCGAGTACACAAGCAGCCAAATGCACGAAGCTTCAAATAAAAGTTCAAAAAGTGGTCTTTCAGAACCAAGAAGATGACCCACAGCGAAAACGAGTAGCACAGCGTACGTTATTGGTACGTGAGCACACGCAGGCTTTCGATGGGGAGGCATATTCGATGTCGAATAACCTACGTTAGCCCAATCATCGTTATCAAAGTCCACTTTTTGAACTACCTCTAACCGTATTGTGCTATTATTTCTGCAACGGCACCGATAAACACATCTACCTGTTCCTTCGTCGTACCATAACCGATGCTTGCCCGTACTGCTCCTCGTTCAGTTGTACCTGCAACTTGATGTGCAGTTGGTGTACAATGAAAACCTGCACGAACGGCGATATTATAATGTTGATCAAGAATGAATGACAACTCTGAAGGGTCAATATGTGGGATATTAAATGCAACAATTGCCGTTCGTGGTTCACCAAGTTGTGGACCTAAACACTGTACACCTTCAATCTCCTGTAATCCCTTTAGCAATTGCTGTGCTAGCTCCCATTCTTGTGCATAGATTTGCTCTACTCCTATCGCAAGAACATGCTTCACACCTTCTGTTAACCCAGCTATACCTGCAGTGTTTTGCGTACCAGCTTCATACCGGTCAGGACGCACTAGCGGCTGATAAGCAGCCTCTGATTGACTACCCGTTCCACCATGCAGAAGCGGTTTCAAATCAATATCAGGCGCGATATAAAGTCCACCTGTCCCTTGTGGACCTAATAATCCCTTATGGCCAGGAAATGCTAACATATCAATCCCCATAGCCTCTACATCGATGGGGATTATCCCTGCACTTTGTGCGCCATCAACTAAAACTTTTACTCCTTGCTTATGAGCAATTTCACTAATTTCCTCTAATGGCATTATTGTACCAAGCAAGTTCGAGCTATGATTAACGACAATCAATGTCGTATTTTCTTTGAAGCTTTGTTTCAAATGGGTCATATCGATATGGCCCTCTTCATCCGCATCAATATATGTAACTTCTACATTATTGTTTTCTTCTAATTCATAGAGTGGTCTTCTTACTGAATTATGCTCTACAGATGTTGCGATGACATGGTCACCGCTTTTTACAAAGCCTTTAATAGCCATATTTAGCGCCATCGTCGTATTATAAGTAAACGCAATATCGTTCGGATTTTTAATACCAAACAACTTTGCAAGTTGTTTTCTCCCGTTAAACAGTACTCGGCTAGCACGTACTGCCATCGCATGACTTCCACGACCTGGATTTGCACTATCATGAACTAAAGCATGAGTTACAGCTTGAATGACTGCTTCAGGCTTAGGCCAAGATGTTGCTGCATGGTCAAAATATATATATTGTTGTTGCTCTGACAATCCGTATCCCTCCAGTAAACATAATAATGGCATATCTAAGTTTAATCCTTTATACAAAAGATTACAACTTAGATATGCCATCTTATACGACCCTATTCACCGTTAATTATTGGATTTGCAGCATTTCCAATATTCGTTCCAAATCTTGCTTACTATAGTACTCTAGTTCAATTTTACCTTTGTTTTTAGCTTGCTTAATTTTCACGCCTGTTTGGAACTTTTCACGTAATTCTGCCTCAATACTAATAATGAAAGGATCCTTCTTCTTAACTTTTTCTTTTTTAGCAGGAATCGTTTTTTTATCATTCATTCCACTTATTGCATCTTCTAGTTCACGAACACTCCAATTACTCTCCACTACTTGCTCAGCTAAGTCTAGTTGGATGTTCTGATCCTTCACACCTACAATTGCTCTTGCGTGTCCCATTGACATTGTTCCACGTGAAACATAATCCTTTATGCTTTCAGGCAATGCTAGCAAACGTACAAAGTTCGCGATATGAGAACGGGATTTACCAACCTTCAATGATAGCTCCTCTTGCGTTAATTTAAATTTATCCATTAACGCCTCATATGCTACTGCTGTTTCAATAGCATTCAAATCTTCACGCTGTAAATTTTCAATTAAAGCAATTTCCATTACTTTAGCATCATCCAAATCACGAACTACAGCCGGTATTTTATCATTGCCACATAACTGCGAAGCACGAAAACGTCGTTCACCTGCTACAATTTCAAATCCACGTAATACACGACGAACAATAATCGGTTGTATTACACCTTGCTCTTTTATCGATTCAGCAAGTTCCTTTATCGTTTCATCATCAAACGTTTTCCGAGGCTGATATGGATTTGGTCTTATTTCTGTAAGGTTAAGACGAAGCACCTCTTCACTTTCAACAGGTTGAAACAATGCATCTAGCCCTTTACCTAGAGACTTTTTCATAAGATATCACTTCCTTAGCCAATTCAAGATAAACCTCCGCACCTTTGGACTTCGGATCATACGAAATAATCGCTTGTCCATGCGATGGAGCCTCACTTAAACGTACATTTCTTGGGATAATAGTTTGATAAACCTTTTGTTGAAAATACTTTTTCACTTCTTCTATAACTTGAAGACCAAGATTCGTTCTTGCATCTAGCATCGTTAACAATACACCTTCAATTTGCAGTGATGTGTTCAGATGTTTCTGAACTAGACGAACGGTATTTAATAACTGGCTTAATCCTTCCAGTGCATAATATTCACATTGAATAGGAATAAGCACAGAATCAGCAGCCGTTAAAGAGTTAATCGTTAAAATACCAAGCGATGGTGGGCAATCGATCATCACATAATCATATTGATCTTTAACTGCCGATATCGCTTTTTTCAATCGTTGTTCGCGTGAAATTGTAGGAACAAGTTCAATTTCCGCACCAGCAAGCTGAATCGTTGCAGGTATAATATCAAGACCAGGAACAGCTGTTGCAAGAATCGTTTCCTTCGGATTCACTTCATTAATTAGTACATCGTATATACAGTTTGCAACGTCACCTTTGTTAATACCTAGACCACTCGTTGTATTCCCCTGCGGATCAATATCAATCAATAATACTTTTTTACCAAGCGATGCAAGACAAGCTGATAAGTTGACTGAAGTCGTCGTTTTCCCTACTCCACCCTTTTGATTTGCTATCGCGATAATTTTAGACATTTCTCTCACCTCATGTGTGAAACTATTGAAGAAACAGCATTACCACCTCCATTGAGAGGTGGCGGCGTTTCCTTTATTATATTTCAAATTTATTTTGAATTTTTCGGAATTTTAATAATAATTTCATAATGATCTTCATGATCTTGTTCCTTCGTATTAATTTCAAGACCAGAACCTGACACCATCTCAATTGATTGGCGGATCGTATTAAGCGCCAATCGCACATCTTTAGTAAATGAAATCCGTTTTGCTTTTTTCGGTTTCGTCAATTCTTTCAGAAATGCAATGCGTAGTTCCGTTTGTTTTACATTCAGTTCATTTTTGATAATATCTTGTAGAACCTTCAATTGCAGTTCTTCACTATCAAGTGACAACAATGCTCTTGCATGTCTTTCAGTAATTTGACGATCCATTAACGACTGCTTCACGACTTCAGGTAATCCTAATAATCGCAATTTATTCGCAATTGTAGACTGACTCTTACCTAATCGTTGCGCTAAACTTTCCTGCGTTAACGTATGCAATTCTATTAGGCGCTGATATGCTACCGCTTCTTCGACAGCAGTCAAATTTTCACGTTGCAAATTTTCAATCAAAGCTATAGATGCCGTCTGAGAATCATTGAATTCTCTAATAATTGCTGGAATGGTATCCTGTCCTAACTTTGTGACCGCTCTCCATCTACGTTCTCCAGCAATAATTTCGTACTTATCATTTCTAACTCGCACAACAATTGGCTGAATAACACCATGAGTTCGAATCGTTTGACATAATTCATCAATCCGCTCATCATCAAAAATAGTCCTTGGTTGAAAAGGGCTGCTTACAATTTCAGTAACCGGAATTAATTTTACATCTTCATGGCTAGATTTCTGTTCATTAAATCCGAACAATTTCGAAATTTGATCTTTCATATTGACTATAACCACCCAATCATGTGATGAAAACCAACTATAGTAATCTTACAATTCTATAGAAGATACTAATAGGTCAATAACCTGCACATACAATAATTCAATATACAATATGTTGTACGAATACTCATTATAGAATAATTCGACTATCTTTCACTAGAATCCTGCTCATTCTACAAATTATCCATGAAATAAAAAATAGCAACTAACGATTGAGCTGTTAGTTGCTATTATACACTGTAAGTGCTAATGATGAATACACTAGAATTGTTTCACGTGAAACATTCAATTAAATTAATGGTTCCTTCAAAGGTGTACCCGCTTTACGTGGATACTTCTGTGGTGTTGGATGCATCTTCTGAATGCAAACGATATGGCGCTCTGAGCGTTCGTTAGGGAGCTGTAGTTCGTGTTCCTGAACTAGCACGCTCTTGAGTTCTCTAAGACTCAATTTCGCCTCTTGAAGCTCTGCTGACAGGCTCGCACCCTTCATACTAGCAAACAAGCCTCCTGGTGAGACGAACGGTAAGCAAAACTCGTTAAGTACAGCTAACCTGGCAACAGCTCTAGCAGTAACTAACTCATACGAATCACGATATTGTGGTAGTCTCGCGATATCCTCCGCACGGCCATGAACACATTGAACATCTTCCAGCCCCAATTGCTCCACAAGATGTTTCAGAAAGCCAATTCTCTTATTCAATGAATCTACTATTAATACTTGTAAATGTGGAAATACAATTTTCAAGGGAATACTTGGAAAACCAGCACCCGAACCAATATCTGCAATATTGCGTTTGCTATTCATATCTACATAGAAAGCAAGTGAAATCGAATCATAAAAATGCTTCTCGTATACAGCATCACGTTCCGTAATGCCCGTTAAGTTCATCTTCTCATTCCATTCCACTAATAGCTCATAATAGCGTTCTAACTGAGTGAGTTGCTGCTCATTCAATGAAATCTGGTGAGTTTGTAATTGCTCTGTAAACCATTGTATTGTCTGATCCATTATGATCCTTTCGCTGCTGTTACTCGGTTATAATGCTCCAAGTAAATAAGCATCACTGAAATATCCGCAGGTGTTACACCACCAATTCGCGAAGCTTGCCCAATCGATAGTGGACGTATCTTTTCAAGATTCGCTTTAGCTTCATTAGAAATACCACTAATTTCACTATATACAATCGTATCAGGAATGAGTTTACGCTCCATTTTGGCCATACGTTCAACTTGATGAAGCTGCTTATCAATATATCCAGCATATTTAATTTGAATTTCAACTTGCTCCTTCATTTCCTCCGTTAATTCGTACGGTGAAGGTGATAATTTTTCTAGATGGCTGTATGCTATT
>DXHF01000378.1 GCA_019113605.1 Candidatus Paenibacillus intestinavium | reverse complement strand
AGCTTAGGACCATAGAAAGCTGCTTCGCCTTCGGCTTCAAAGAACGGTAACTCAAGTTCTTCAACAACCTCACGTAGCATACGCTGTGACATTTCCCACATCTCATCATTTTGGAAGTACTTCTCAGTATCCTTGGGATCACGATAAGATAGTCGGAAACGATATTCTTTAATGCCGAAATCTTCGTAAACTTTACGAATTAAGTTAACTACGCGAGCAAACTCTTCTTTTATTTGATCAGGACGACAGAAGATATGTGCATCATTCAAAGTCATCGCACGTACACGGTGAAGACCAGTCAGCGCCCCTGACATTTCATATCGATGCATTGTCCCCATCTCCGCAATACGAACTGGGAGATCACGATAAGAGCGCATATCACTCTTATACACCATCATATGATGCGGACAGTTCATTGGACGAAGCACAAGCTCTTCATTATCCATTTGCATTGGAGGGAACATATCTTCACTGTAGTGGTCCCAGTGACCTGAAATTTTGTACAGCTCAACGTTAGCAAGAACTGGAGTGTATACATGTTCATAGCCTAGACGTTCTTCTAGGTCAACGATATAACGTTCCATTGTTCTACGGATTTTGGAACCGTTCGGTAACCATAATGGTAGACCTTGACCAACTTCACGAGAGAATGTGAACATTTTCAACTCTTTACCAAGTTTACGGTGATCACGCTTTTTCGCTTCCTCTAAGAAATGAAGATGTTCATCTAGTTCTGCTTTCTTCGCAAATGCAGTACCATAAATACGTTGTAGCATCTTATTTTTAGAGTCTCCACGCCAGTAAGCACCCGCTACACTAAGTAGCTTGAATGCTTTAATCCGACCTGTGCTCGGAAGATGCGGGCCACGACATAGATCGAAGAATTCACCTTGATCATACATAGTAATAACAGAATCTTCAGGTAGATCGTTGATCAATTCTAATTTCAAATTGTCTTGCAGCTCAGTAAATATAGCTAGCGCCTCTGCACGAGAAACTTCACGGCGACGAATAGGCAAATTTTCACCAGCAATGCGAGTCATTTCTTTCTCGATTTTCACAAGATCCTCAGGAGTAAGTGATTGCTCCATATCAAGATCATAGTAGAAACCATCCTCAATCACAGGACCAATACCAAGCTTAATATCTGCATCTTTGTAAATGCGTTTAATCGCTTGTGCCATAAGGTGAGCTGTACTATGACGATATGCTTCAAGACCATCTTCACTATCTACAGTAACAATCTCTACCGCGGCATCAGCTTCAATTGGTGCATATACATCTACGACTTTACCATTTACTTTACCTGCAATTGCATTTTTTTTCAGTCCAGAGCTAATCGATGCCGCGATATCTTCAGTAGTTGTTCCTACCGGATATTCACGTACAGCGCCATCTGGGAAAGTTACATTAATACTCATTACATACGACCTCCAATTTTTTCATATCCCTCTAGAATCTACTTCTTGTTCATAAAAGCAACTTAGAAGCTTTACTAATTGAGCGATTATTGCCCTGCTAACATTATCATGCGAGCATTGAGATGAGGTTTAACTCTCATTGTCATTGTTGTGATTAAGCATTATTAAACACGTTACAAAGCACAAAAAAAAGCACACATCCCAAAAAGGGACGAGTGCTTGTCAGCTCGTGGTTCCACCCTACTTCGACTACATCAATTGCAGTCCTCGTAAAAATCTGATAACGGAGATATCCGGTATAACTTACTTCGTTCCTAAGAACGTTCTGCTATACAGCTAAGAAGTGGTACAGCTATGTGCATCATGGAAGGAAATTTCAGCCTAGTTTCCTATCTCTGAGCCTGTGCGGCATAGTTGCTTGTCTTCGTCATTGCTATTGCTTATAAGTAGTAAGAACATCGCGAAATGTTCTTCGTATATTCAACATTATAAATATTACAATCCTTTTCGTCAAGGTGCATACAACTTAAGCTGTGTATACAACGTAGAAACTGAATTTGATTCAATAATCTAAGTAGTATCTGTAGCATCGTATTTGCACAGATCGATATAGCAGTGTCAGTTATTGAAACGGAATAATCTCTTCTTGATTACTACGACACATCGGGCATGTTGTACATACTTGAGTACGATCACCGAAAATTGTCTTAACAGTACGAATAACTTGATAGTCATGATGCTTAGCATGAATCATAATTTTTTGCGGAGAAGCTGATATTAACGAGCTAATTACAATATCTTCAATATTAATCTCAGTTTCCAGCATTTCAGCAACAATCCGATCATTTTCTTGCTTTATTTCTAAAGGCTGCATAGTCTCATCACAGAGTATAAAGCTATTTCCATTTTGTTGTACTAAATGTACAATGTCTATCCGTGTCTCCTGCAGCTGCACAAAATATTTCAATAGCATCATAAATTCTTCGTACTGTTGATCAAGTAAATATTCATCCAGTGCATATTCGATAACTTCTTTCAATTCATGCTTGTAGCTATGCATTCTAAATGCGACATAACCGTCGAGATGTAGCTCCGAATTGATCTCTAAATGTTGATTAAGTTCATCAGCAATTTTATTAGCTCTACGTTGTCGGTCTTCATCGGAAAATTTCTTCCCCAGTGGCTCCCAAGGATCATTATTCAAAATATTATAAGCATATTGTTCAACCGTAGCAGGCTTAATGTTGTTCTTCTCACAACGTTGTTGAAGTAAAGACTGGATCAGTTTTCCCTCATAGTGCTCAACAATAAATCGACCTAATACTTTGGATACTAATTGATAAAGCATCGGGCCATGCAGCAAAAGCTGAAACTGTGGCATTTGGGCTACAAATGTCAGCTTCTTGCTTACCATATCCACCTCCAATTGGATTGGCAATGCTATAGCTTGCTGTCGGTCACGCTTCTTCCGTTGGTCAGTAT
>DXHF01000377.1 GCA_019113605.1 Candidatus Paenibacillus intestinavium | reverse complement strand
ATTAAGGGAAATTAGTTATAATGAAAATAAAACCTGATACAAATATGTGAAGAACGCATACCTATCTATCGATACCGATAGTGGCATGCGTTCTTTTTTGTTATGTACAGGTGGGTGTATGCTTTCGATGTACTTTTTATATACGAGAGGTTCATCGAGATGCAACAAAAAGTTGGAGGAGGAATGATATGTTAAGAAGTAGAAAGCTGTTTGTCACGTTACTATCAGCTATCATCTCGGCAGCGTTAGTATACGGATTATATCTTCTGCAATTTGAACGTATTCAAGCAGAGGAGCAGATTGAAGTTGTTATACCTGGCCAATTTATTGAAGCAGGGCAGATGATTAAGGAGGAACAATTGCAGATGTTGTCTATACCAATTTCGTTAGCTACAGCAGAAATGGTGTTCAACAAAGCAGATGTTATTGGACAAGAAGCGATCGTTCCGCTTGGTAGTGAGGAGCCCGTATTGCAATGGAAGCTTAATCGTTATGCACTTCATCCGAATGAACATGAGGCAACCTTCCAAATTCCAAAAGATTATATCAAATCAGTATCAAACGGTATCCGTGCTGGAGATGCCGTCTGGATCTACAGTTCGGGGGCAGAAGCTGCACCAACAAAAATATTTGAGCAAGATATTATCGTTGCATCAGTGAAAACGGGATCCAATCTTGAAGTAGCTGCTCCAGATGAGGAAGGAAAAAATGCGCTCGTTCGTGGCAACGCTGAACAAATGTATGCCTCAAGGCGCATTGCAAACGGCATGATTGAATATATCAATGTCAATCTTACAGAAGAACAATGGTTGTATATCGATAATCTTTGTCGCACGGGTGATGTTAAACTCGTTATTGCTTATCATTCTTTACCGCAATTGGTGAAAGGACAGATCAATGATGAATAGAGGTAATAGTAGTGAGCAGCATGAAGGTCAAGTGTTATCATTTATTGGTACGACACCGAACATTGGCACGACGGTATGTGCACTTGCTACCGCATATCGTATCGTTGAAGTCACAGAGTGTAAAGTAGCATTTCTATGTATGAACTTCAAATCCTCAAAGCTACACCGCTACATGAATATTCCCCCTTCGCAAGCAACAGTCGATGAATTACTTCCCCATTTACGTACCCATTCACTCACCCCAACTATGCTTATGAATGCGATGACAATATCATCATCAAGACCGCAATTACATCTATTGCTTGGAAATCGTTACCGAGAGATGGCAGAATATTTTAGTGATGAAGATATAGGCCAGCTAGTAGCTACCGCCAAGGAACATTATGATTATGTCATTATTGATTGCAATGCGTATTGGGATAATGCTGGTAGTCTATGCAGTATGCAGCAAGCAGATGAAATTGTACTAGTTACGACAAATGCACTTTCACATTTTCAAGAAGATACAAAAGGCTGGTACGGAACAATGTCTCATTCACTAGGATTAAGCGATAAGAGTGTTCATGCGCTTGTCATTAGACAGAGCAAACAATATTCAGGATTTACAACACAAGAAATTGAAGCGGAATTGCAATTGAAAGTCATTGGAGATGTATTGTTTCCAAGCTCCTTATTTTCCAGCTTAGATGAGGGTGCGCTAGATTACTGGTTAACTGAAACTTCAGAGGGGCGCAACTGGTTAGTTGGATTATCGATTAACTTACTACCTGAGCAATATACATTGAAAAAGCAACGTGCATGGAAAAGTGTGCAAATGATCTGGCAACGTAAAATGAAATCAACATTAGCAAAATAAAGGTTAAGCTATGCTTCCGAAGCTACTTTTTATTAGCAAGATGTTCAAAGGTAATTCAATAAAAAGTTTTAGGAGTGATTCTATATGACGGACAATGAGATTAAACGATTTTCCGCGATCGAATTTATGTCTCGCCACAAAGCAAAGGTTGATACTGAGCCAAAAGATAATGGATCATCCCTTCAATTTCAAACATTATGCAATGAGATGCGTAGTTTTTTGAGTACACCGCGAGGTCTTAGTGAGGAGGAAAGAAGAGAATATAGTGAGTCATTAAATCAAGCAGTACTTGGATTTCCTGCAGCAAGGCAGTATATATTGAACATCATTACAGATCGATTATTAAAGCTTCATATTAATGAAATTGAACATTATGAGCATCCATATCCATCGCTTGCTGAAGCCATATTTTCCGAGGTGGTCGGAATGCATGTATTAGAAATTATTATTAGAGATACAGATGGGCTTGAGGAAATTCAAGTGGTAGGTACGAATATATATACGATTATACGTGGTGAAGTAAGCCTTTCTCCATATCGCTTCGAACAATTGAAAGAAGTAGAACGAATACAACAAAATTTGGTGCTATTCAACAACGATCACATTAATATGCGCAAGCGGTGGGCGGAAGTTATGCTGCGAGATGGTTCACGTGTAACCATTACAGGGCATGGATATACTGCACTTCCGACGTTGACGATTCGCTTCTACACGCTTCGTAATATTCCCCTCTCGCAATTAGCTACTGCTCCTTATCGAATGATGTCTCCGAGTATGCTTACTATTTTCCAATTGATCCTGCAAAACCGCTATAATCTGGTGCTTATCGGGCCAACGAATACCGGGAAAACTAATTTACTAAAAGCCTGTATCGCAGAGCTGCCGGCGGAAGAAAGATTGGTAACTATTGAAGGTCGTTATGAAATGATGATTAGTAGAGATTATCCGAATCGTAATATTATCGAATATGAAATTAATGAAGATGATTATTTGCACAGCTCTAATCAAGCTTTTAAGCTAGCTCTGCGGCAATCTCCACAACGTATTATTCATGCTGAAATACGGGATGATGATGCGAACATCTATGTGCGCGCCTGCACTCGGGGACATCATGGAAGTATGACTACTGTGCATGCTAATCAGTTAGAGGACGTTCCCGAAGCGATTGTAGATATGTGTATGCTTGATGGGAGGGGCATGGATGCTAATCGTCTAGCTAAGCGAATTACACAGTTTGTAACGGAGATAGGTATTCAACTTCAACTTGTTAATGGGCGACGTATCATTACAAGAATAGGAAGATTGCACTGGGATAATAATGAAGTTCGCGTAACGGATTGGGTAACATATGATCCAGAGCAAGATCAATGGACGATTCATTGGCACTGTATACGTCGCGAGCTGCCTCATATTGAGGAAGGAGTAGGTTAATGATTTTTCATGTAATGACGCTAGTGATTGTTGGAGTATTGTTTATTTTACTTATGTATATAATCGAGAAATTAATGCTGGTCGTCTTCACAAGACAGCGTCGAAAAAGTCGGCTTACGCCAGTAGTGGCAGCTCCAATATTACATCATCGATCACGGGTACAAAAATTAGTATACAAGTTAATTACCCATCTCGATCATCTGCTACAAACATTACGATTATCGATTAGTGGTGAAAGATTCCTTCACTGGCTGCTAAGTATAGCACTTGTAGGGGGCGTACTCGGCTGGTATATGTTCGGTTCGCTAAAGGGGGCTATATTGTGCTCGGCAATGGTTGCAGGAATACCATATATGTCGCTCAGAATGCTACTTATTCATCGCCAGCTAGAGGCACAGATTGATTTCCTGCCAGCAATAGAACTATTCTACCAATGTTATCTTATAACAGGAGAACGTCAGATCAAAATAGCACTTGCCAAGGTCATTGAAGAAAATAGAATTGCTGGACCGATGAAAGGGATATTTGAGCAGCTATATCGCAATTTATGCGTGCGTGACAATGATGAGGAAAGCTTAGATATTTTTGCTCATTCACTTGGTCATATATGGGCAGATTATTTTGTGCAAATGATTAAGGTAGCATTGCAGGAGGGCGTTAGCATATCGAGTAGCTTAAAACAATTAATCCAAGATATGAGAGCTGCAAGGCGAGCTAATGAGCAGGAACGACATCAACTATTAGAAATAAGAATTGCTAACTTTACACCAATATTATTTCTACTCTTATTTATTGTAATAAATTTCAAATATAATCGCGAGCAATCGTTATATTACTACTTTTATGATCAATCAGGTCGTGAAATGATACTGCATATGATTACAATGATTTTTCTATCCTTCCTAATGGGAATATATTTATCACGTAAAAAGATGGGCTAGGAGGAGTCAGATGTTTGAATTCCAATGGATTAACTGGATATTATTTGTAGCTCAAATTATTTTTGGGGCGATTTGTATCGGTGCATTACTGCAAAGTATTCCTTCATCGTCTCGTAGCCACACCATTGAACGCAAGCTGTGGGGATGGCATAAACGCGAGCCTTCCCCGAAGCTGCTTCGCATTGTAAGGATCGACGAACAGCTCGTTAAGCAAAGCAAACGGGCAATATTATGGGCAGGATGTGGGATTGATTATTCAATTGTAGCTTATATGCTCTTGCGCAAAGTTGTATTGTGGACAGGTTATGCCAGCATGACGATATTTCTACTATCGATGCAATTTATCCCGTTACACTGGACTACCAATCGAGTGGTCATATTGTTCATTTTACTAGGTATTATTGTCGCTATTCATTTGGATGAATATTGGCTAAAGGGTTATCGGCAATTAAGAGCCAACTCCATTACGAAGGAAATTTATGCGATTAGTGGTCAGCTTCTCTATTTTGCGGATTCTAAGCTTCATATTCATACTAAACTACGAAAATGTCTACCTTATAGTCGCTTGCTTCGCAAAGATATGGAAATATTGCTTGCCGATTGGTATCACGATCCGATTATTGCATTGCAACGATTTAAACGCGCGATCGGTACGGAAGAAGGAATTAGTTTTGTTGATACGATTGATGCGCTCAGGCAGCACAATAATGAAGACTTTTATACATTGCTGAGAACGAGATTACTAGATTATAAGGATACGATTGAGTTAGCTAAGGAAGGCCGCAAAGAAACTGCGTCGTACGTCCTCTTTGTCATTGCTGGTATACCGATCCTTTACACTTTTCAAGTGTTTATTTATCCGTGGGTGCAAGAAGTGAATAAGCTACTATCGCTAATGAATTAATAGAGGAAGTTCAAAAAGCGGGCTTTGATAACGATGGATATGCTGACGTAGCATACTCGACATCGAATATGGAGCGAACTTGGAAAGTACGGTTCGCGTGTACCAACAACGTACACTTGCGCTTCCGCCTTTCTCAAGTAGCGCTCCATCTTCTCGATTCTGAAAGCCCGCTTTTTGAACCTCGATTGGAAGAGGAAGTTCAAACCTTAATTGGAGGCTTCGAATAATTGACGCTCGTGTACTTGAATCGTACACATTGCTGAGTTTTGTTACATTGCTTTGATAACAAAGATTAAATTTTATAACATATAGATTTTCCAACTAATGCTTCCGAGGCGATTATACGTTTCAGGGAGCATTAGTTGAAATTACAACAAAAAGTTTTAGGAGGTACAGTCAATGAGCTATGTTATTGGTGTTGATTTGGGTACGAGTGCGGTTAAGACGTTGCTCATGGATCGTAAAGGTAATATTGCAGCGGAAGCTACTCG
>DXHF01000376.1 GCA_019113605.1 Candidatus Paenibacillus intestinavium | reverse complement strand
ATAAAAAGTTTTAGGAGTGTTGAATATGAGTCAAAGTACGGTAGAGGTAGCGGGTGAATCTTTATTTCCGACCTATGCGAGATTTCCACAAGCGATTGTGAAGGGCGAAGGTAGCTGGTTATGGGATAGTGAAGGCAATAAATATTTGGATTTCATGAGTGGTATTGCAGTAACTAACTTGGGTCATGTACCACAGCGTGTGAAGGAAGCACTAGTAGCACAACTGGATCAGCTATGGCATATTTCAAATTTGTTCCACATCCCTAATCAAGCAGAAGCTGCTAAGCTAATTACAGACAATAGCTGCGGTGATGCTGTATTCTTCTGTAATTCGGGTGCTGAGGCCAATGAAGCAGCGATTAAGCTAGCTCGTCGTTATCAACAGCTTGTTGCATGCAATGGACGTTATGAAATTATTACGTTCAAGCAATCATTCCATGGGCGTACGCTGGCAACTTTAACAGCAACGGGACAGGATAAGGTGAAGGAAGGCTTTTTACCACTACCTGGCGGCTTTACTCATATTGAACTTAATGATTTTGATGTATTGAAGGCTGCAATTAGTGACAAAACAGCTGCAGTGATGCTAGAGATGGTGCAAGCTGAGGGTGGTATCCTCCTTGTTGATCCAGTATATATCAAACAAGTTGCTGAGCTATGTAAGGCAGAAGGTATTTTGTTAATTGTCGATGAGATTCAGACGGGTATGGGTAGAACAGGTAAAATGTTCGCGTATGAGCATTTTGGCATTGAGCCTGACATTTTCACACTTGCTAAAGGTCTAGGTAGCGGTTTCCCTGTTGGTGCTATGGTAGCCAAGGAAGCGTTAAGAGATGGCTTCACAGCAGGTAGTCATGGTTCTACATTTGGCGGCACTCCTATTGCAACAGCTGCAGTGAAAGCAACGATTGAAACGATCATTGAAGAGAAGGCAGTTGAGCGCGCAGCCAAGCAAGGTCAATACTTAATCGAGCAGCTGCGTGAGAAGCTAAGTGCTAGCTCGTTCGTCAATGAAGTACGTGGCTTAGGCTTAATTGTAGGGATTGAATGTAAGGAGCCGATTGCTAGTCTAGTTACGGAAGCACAAAGCGAAGGCTTGCTAGTCATTTCAGCAGGACCGAACGTGATTCGTCTATTACCTAATCTGCTGGTATCGACGGATGAGATCGACCAGGCAGTGCAAATACTAACGAAGCTGATTAGCAAACGCTAATAGGGTTGTTCAAAAAGTTTGTAGGAGGTTTTAATTTATGTTAGTCAGAACAAAGGAGGAAATCGCGCAAAGTATGAAGGGCCGCGACTTTCTAATGATGGTTGATTTTTCACAGGAAGAAATTATGTATTTGATTGATCTAGCTATTGATTTGAAGCAAAAACAAAAAGCTGGCATTGAACATAAAGTGCTGCAAGGAAAAACGATAGGTTTGATTTTTGAAAAATCTTCTACGCGTACGCGTGTTTCTTTTGAAGTGGGTATTTACCAACTAGGTGGTCAAGGTCTGTTCTTAAGTGGCAATGATCTGCAGATCGGTCGTGGCGAGACGATTCTTGATACCGCTCAAACATTATCTCGTTACTTAGACGGAATTATGATCCGTACATTTGAGCATCGCAAAGTAGTTGAATTAGCTCGTGGGGCAACGATTCCTGTTATTAACGGCTTGACCGACCTATCGCATCCTTGCCAAGCACTTGCAGACTTCCAAACAATTTACGAGCAAAAGGGTACGTTTGAAAATGTGAAACTTGCATATATCGGTGACGGTAACAATATGGTACACTCTCTAATGATGGGTGCTGCCAAGCTAGGTGTTCACATGTCAATCGCAACACCAGAAGGCTATGAACCAGATGCGGATATTGTCGCACAAACGATGGCTGTCGCAGAAGATACAGGCGCAAAAATTGTTGTTTGTCATGATCCCAAAGAAGCAATGGAAGACGCAGACTTCGTGTATACTGATGTATGGGCGAGTATGGGTCAAGAACAAGAGCAAAAAGAACGTGAACTTGCATTTGCTAATTATCAGATCGATGATAATCTTGTTCAATTTGCTAAGCCAGAATTTAAGTTCATGCACTGCCTACCGGCACATCGCGGTGAGGAAGTAACAGAGAGCGTAATTGATGGCGAACACTCTATTATTTTTGATCAGGCTGAAAATCGTCTACATGCTCAAAAGGCGATTATGGCTGCAATCATGTCCTAATAAATGAACAATGAAGGGAATCAATAACATGGCTAAAGATAAAATTGTATTGGCTTATTCAGGTGGTTTGGATACTTCAATCATCTTGAAATGGCTTAAAGAAACATATGACGCGGAAATTATTGCATTTACTGCAGATATCGGTCAAAAGGAAGAATTAGATGGATTAGAAGAAAAAGCTTTGAAAACAGGCGCTTCTAAAGTGTACATCGATGATCTTACAGAAGAATTCGCAAAAGATTTCATCTTCCCAATGTTCCAAGCTGGAACAATGTATGAAGGTCAATACTTACTAGGTACTTCTATTGCGCGTCCGCTAATAGCGAAACGTATGGTAGAAATCGCTCGTGCTGAAGGCGCGAAATATATCGCTCACGGCGCAACAGGTAAAGGTAACGACCAAGTTCGCTTTGAACTGGGCGTAGCAGCTTT
>DXHF01000375.1 GCA_019113605.1 Candidatus Paenibacillus intestinavium | reverse complement strand
TCTTCGAGTTAACGAACTGAAGGTAAGTCATGAATGAATACCCGAGTCAGATCGCAACAAACTTTTCACAGTGGTTTGATCGAGTATTAATAGATGCCCCAAGTTCAGGTGAAGGCCATTATGTGGCGAGGACAAGATCATATAGTGACAAAATACGATAAGCAACAGTCCAAACATATGAAAACCGGTAACGGTGATCGTTTCTTCAATAAAGCGAAGGATAAACTAAAGCAAAATCATAATAATAGAAAAGGATTAAATGGTGAGGCTACACCAGAAGAACTTTGGAATAAATTCGCCAAGGAACAACTCACATTAGTTCCTGAAATGAATTATGAAGCCATATGCTATGGAAATCGTGTATACTTGCAACCAGAGGGTATACCTTCATTAGCGGGCTTGAAGGTTGTGCGTGCTGGCTGGTATATCGGCGAACTGAAAAATGGAAGGTTCATACCTTCTCATCCTTTAGCAATGGGGATACGTGAACAGGAAGCGATTAGAAGTGTTAACTTTGAAAGTGCTGCTGATTTGTTGCACCGTTATTTGAAAGGCGAAACGATCTTTATTCAAGCTGATCAGCTTACAATAAAGAATGGGGTCAAACCAAACGGCTACGTATTAATTTGTGTAGATCATTGTCCGGTAGGGTTTGGTAAATATGTAGATGGTATGATTAAAAATGAACTTCCAGCAGGATGGAGACTGATATAGTGTTAGAAAAATTAAGAATAGACAAGCTACTTTCTCATGCAGGCTACGGTACGCGTAGTGAAATCAAAAAGGCAGTAAAAGCTGGTCGTGTATTCATTGATGGTGTGAAAGTTAAAGATAGTGGAATTATAGTTCAACCCAATACTCAAATAATCAAATTTGATGAAGAGCAAGTACAATATCGCTCAACAATTTATCTTATGTTGAACAAGCCTCAAGGGGTTATCTCAGCGACTGAAGATGGTCGCGAACGAACTGTAATTGATTTGCTGTTACCAGTAGATAAGCTGTTAAGTCCTTTTCCGGTAGGGCGTTTGGATAAAGACACGACAGGATTACTATTGCTAACGAATGACGGCCAATTAGCTCATGAGCTGCTATCTCCGAAAAAACATGTAAATAAGACGTATGAGGCTTTAGTGCTAGGGGAAGTTACTGAGGCTGACAAGATCTCTTTCGAGCAAGGTGTAACGTTTGATGATGGCTATGTGACTAAGCCTGCACAGCTTACGATCTTCGAAAGCTCACAGACTGATGAAGGACAATGCACTAGAATACAGCTTACAATTACAGAAGGCAAATTTCATCAAGTAAAGCGAATGTTTCTCGCTGTAGGTAAGCAAGTATTAACGTTAAAACGATTGAGTATGGGACCACTACAATTAGATGAAAACTTAGCTTTAGGTCAATATCGTGAATTAACGGATAATGAAGTGGATTTACTCAGGCAGCATCGTGGAATTGGGAAATAATTTTTGTTGAATATAGTTCCCATTTATTTGACATAAATTATAAATTAGTCGATACTTGTTAAGTAGTATTGCTAAAAAGTAAATCGAAATATTTTAATGGTGCTAGAGTAATAGAAAGAAGGACAATAGTAATGAATCCAAGTTTGATAAAAAAGAATAGTATGATTCCTGAACTTTCGATCGTGAGAGCGATAGCGATTATTGGAGTATTATCCGTTCACTCGACATCGGTTGCGGTAAGTACTGGAATGATAGATTCTAATTTGTTTTTTCTGTATAACTTCGCTAATATCTTTTTGAAATTTGGTACTACAACATTTATTTTTTTAAGTAGTTTTGTATTGTTTTATAATTATTACTCAAGACCGATTACTAAGGAGTTAATAGGAAGTTTTTACAAAAAGAGAATGCTATATATTATAGTGCCTTATGTCGTATTTTCATTGTTCTACTTTTTCCTTAAATACTATCTTGGTTCAGCGGACCTTTCGATCGGTCAAATGTTAACTAAGCTAGGGAATCAATTGCTTAATGGAACAGCTCATGCACATTTGTATTTTGTCTTTATAAGTATTCAATTTTATATTGTATTTCCACTCTTCCTATGGATTTTTCAGAAGAAACCGGGACTTACTAAATGGCTAATTGTAATAGGTATTCTCATCCAATGGAGCTTCATACTTATTAATAAGTATGGGTTGGAAACGCCTGTGCTTAGAAGAGGTAGCTGGTCATTAAGTTATTTCTCATATTATTTCATGGGTGCATATATTGGAATTTACTTTAATGAATTAAAACGATGGATCGTCGTAGCAAAGGATAATATTACAAAAAAACGACTAACGATCTGGATTTCTACACTATGTCTATGGCTAATTGCAGGATTATATCACGTCTATATTTACTTTCAAATTCGTCAACATTCAACTAGATATAATACGACATGGATGGATTTCGTATGGAATGCACATGCGCTTTTAACAGCTATTGTATTGCTACAACTCGCATTTATATTGTACCGTAAGCTACCAAATTTCATACGTGGATTAGTTACTCAATTGGGAGAGTATTCATTCGGGATTTATCTTTTCCACCCGTTCTTATTATTGATTTATCGAAAATTCGAGCCAGTTACAGGTAATATCTATGTTCATCATCTTTGGTATTTAGGCGGATTTATAGTTGCATTAGTAGGATCATGGGTAATAGTTGGCCTGTTCGCTAGATTTATTCCGCAACATTGGATCGTGTTCGGCAAGTTACCGAAGATCAAACGTAAGAAGACCTTGATAGAGAAAGAACAAGGAGTTCAATTATAGAGAGAATATGGAGTGGAGAGCATTGAGTAAACGAAAAATATCGATTATTGTTCTAATTGTTGCAATTTTAGTTGTATGTATTCCAGGAGTTTATGCAAGTCAAATGAAAAAGAATAAAGTATTTTATAAAAACAAAGTTATTGTCCTTATGTATCATCACATTGATAAAACAGAAAGCGGAGCAACGATTTCTCCAGCTAGATTTGGGACTCATATGAAATTGCTAGATGAGAAGGGCTATAATGTAATTAGCATTGAGCAATTTGCTGAGTTTATGAAGAAGAAGGAACAAGTACCGAATAACGCGGTAGTTATTACATTTGATGATGGCTATGATAGTTTCCGTCAATACGCAGTGCCTATTATGGACAAATATAGTATGGTAGCAACTCACTTCATTATTGGTAAAAGTTCTGATTTGCACAATGTCAAAACTGCTCACTTGACGTGGGAAGATATGCGGGATATGAAGCAGGCTGGCCACAGCTTCTATAGTCATACATATGACCTCCATGATTACGGTCCACTTAATGAAGACGCAAGTAAAACAGGTCCGAAGCTATCTAATCCTTTATACTTAGCCGATAAAGGAAGAGTAGAGACGGAAAAGGAATATGTTGCGCGTATAACGGAAGACTTATCACTAATTGAGAATCGTTTGAAGGAAGAGTTGAATAATGATTATCAGATAATTGCATTCCCTTTTGGTTCATTTAATGAAAAATCTAAAGAGGTATTGTCTGATCTTGGTGTTACATTATTTATGACGACTCGTCCAGGAATTAATAAGCCTGGAAGCGATGAAGTATATCGTATCAATGCAGGAACACCGAAATTGACAGCGAACAAGTTTTTAGAAAGACTTAAAGAATTTCACGATTAAATTTGAATAATGATGTATGCTAAAAACAGTCTAATGCGCGGGCGATTATCCTCGATGCATTAGACTATTTTTTATTGGGTTACGATGCTTACAACTTCTGCGGCAAAAAATCTAGTAAAGTAGGAATATATTAGAATCTGACCGCATTAAATATAAGAGATTCATCACTGAATCAGTGTGGATACTACTTATATGTGTGGAGGGAAATATAATGGCAAAAAATAATCGGGGGAAATTATTATATAAACAACCTCAACGCAGCCGAGGTATTTGTCCGATTTGTCTAGCTACGAGAATAAAGTTGCTTGAGACTCAGAAAAAATCAGACGGTACAGTGCTTAAAGTGTGTAAACGTTGTGTACATGCATCCCCAATTAAAGTGGAGGCGGCGCTAGATGTGACCGCTCCAATTGCATTTCGCAGAAGACATAAGAAAGAATTTCATCAGTTGAAAGCGCAGTAATCAACATCAGCAATAAACGATTAATCAATTCAAAGAAAAGATAAAGTGGACTATTCTATCATGATGACAAATGATGGGGTAGTCCTCTTTAATTTGCAATCTATCTTAGTGGATAAGTTTAAAAATTAGGATGCATATTGCCAAAGGAAGATTATTTGGGCAGGTAGAATAGATGGTACAATATATTAAATGTACTTTTACTTCTAATATGTTAAACTGATTTTTAAGAAATTAAGATGAGAAGGCGGTCTGCAATTGTCTACTCCTACAAGAAAAGTTAGTGCATTATTTCTAGTTTTGTTCGTGACAATAATAATATTTAACAATATATCCCCTAATATGTCTCATGCAGCGGATCAAGATGATGATGGCATTGCTGCATTTATCAATCTAAGTGAAGCAACAAATAATGAAAATCATTTTTATTCAGCTTTAGACGGAGAGTGGTACGTTTTTCCGGAAATGTTACTTTCACCAACTGAGGTATATTCTTATATTTTGCGAGATTATACAAGCACCGTACAGCTACCTGGATCATTTGAAAAGCAGCTTGGCAAGGTTAGCACTTATGCAACGTATGCAACTAGAGTGAAAATACCTAAAGAGTACGTAGGTCGCACATTGGCTATTTATATTCCATTTCAATACAGCGCTTACACGTTATTTGTAGATGGAATCGAAATTGCTAGTAATGGACAAGTTGGGCATGATGAAAGTTCCCACCAAGCAGAAATGGCGCCACGGTTAGGGTATATGGTCCCGACTACAGATGAGGTACTACTGACATTACAGACATCAAGCTTCGCACATATTCGTGGCGGAGTTGAAAATACAATGTTTATCGGTGCAGCAAATTTCGTCTCACAAAAATTTAATACGAACATTATATGGTCATTATTTGTTAATGGTTGTATTTGTATTATGGGCCTCTTTATGATTCTATTTGCATGGTTCCGTAGACAAGAAAAAGTGTTTTTGGTATTTGGATTATTTTGTTTGCTTTTTTCAGCACGTTCTTTTTATAGCTATCCGTTCTATTACACATTAACAATGCTGGAATTGCCATGGATATGGGGAACGAGATTTGAATATATATTTACAGAAGCTAGCATTCTGACTTTTACTTGGCTTATTGCTGAATGGTATAAGCAGCAATTTTCTAAAAAAGTTTTGGTCGTAACGACATTTGTTATGTCATTTTTAATGGTAATTACTTTATTTACGAAACCAGTATTTTTTCAGACGCTTTACTTTAACGTAGTCTATATTATTATCGCTTTAGTAGCTTATTTTATTGTAATAATTTTGAGAGGATTCTTCACGGGTAGTAAGCGTGATATTGTAAATATGGTAGGATTAATACTTGTAAGTGCAGGTTCATTGAACGATTATGCACTCGGTCAGGGTTTGATCGACTCTATTAATTTATCTTTGCCTGCAGTGGGAATCTATGTCGTCATTCATGTTATTTTGATGAGTCGTAGTTATGCTGAAAAAGTGTTTGAAACAGAAGCGTTGAATGACAGTTTAATTCAACTTAATGCGACGTTAGATGAAAAGGTTAATCTTCGTACGGAGCAATTACAAAAGGCGAATGATTTATTAGAGAAGCAAGCTTTAAGTGATGGTCTTACAGGTATATATAATCGACATCGTTTTAATGAATATATTAGACAAGCATTTCAACTGTCGCAGGAAAATGGTTCCGCCTTGTCAATTATTATGTTTGATTTGGATGAATTCAAAAAATACAACGATCATTATGGTCATATTCAAGGAGATTATTTATTAAAGCAAGTTGTAGAAATCGTTTCGCATTATCTGCCTTCGAATAGTTTGTTTGCTCGCTTCGGCGGAGAAGAGTTCGCCGTTGTCTTACCTAATATGCTACTTTCGGAAGCTTATCAGATTGCAGAAGGTGTACGACAAGCTGTTGAAGATGAAAAGCTTGCCCATATGAAACGCGCAGGTGGCTACGCAACAATTAGTGTTGGAGTTGCGTCTATGACAGCACAATCAACATTTACGACTGAGATAGAGTTAATCGATGCCGCAGATCAACAATTGTATCGATCCAAAAATGCAGGTCGAAATATTACTTCGTCGGTTGAGAAAATTCATTATTTTGATAGAAAGCATTAATTATAGGGATGCCTTTTCAATCTTCATTACGAAGCTTGAGAAGGCATCCCTAGTTGTATTTTATTTATTTACGGCGAGTGCCGCTACTTCTTGAACTGCTTCTACCGCCAGAACGTCCACCGCTTGAACGATTGCTACTAGAGCTATCACCGCGTGTACTAGAGCTGTTACGAGCAGAGCCATATGATTTGCCG
>DXHF01000374.1 GCA_019113605.1 Candidatus Paenibacillus intestinavium | reverse complement strand
AATTGAGATTAATACAGCTGAAGAAAAGAATAATACAGCAACGATTACGAAACCAGAAGAAATTGAGCAATTACTTAGTTTGTTAAAGGTTAGTGCGTGGGAGCACCACTCTGATAGTCAGTATAATAGTGGATCAGATATTAACTTCAAGTGTGCTCCAAACTATTATGTACAGCTCAACGATTACCAGCTTCAGCTGTTATGTAAAGATGATGTCGAGGGGTATGTAAAGATTGAAATTAGAAGTAAAGAGTATCACTATACAATTCCAGTAGACATCTATACAGAGATCGAGGCTTATGTAGCAAGTCATTAATCTTAGACTTTAGTTCAAATATTAATGGAATGAATAGAATAAATATACCATACAAAAAAAGTAGCACTGATTACTCAGCAGCTACTTTTTGTGCTATTTGCTTAGCTTTGAATAGAAGATGAGCAGAACCCCATTGATGAATCGTATCGAGTATAGGATCAAGTGAACGTCCATACTCTGTTATAGAATACTCAACCTTGGGCGGTACTTGTGCATATACTTCGCGATGTACGATATATTCTCCCTCTAGATCACGCAGCTGCTGTGTCAACATTTTCTGTGTAATACCTGGAAGATGACGGCGTAATTCATTAAAGCGCATAGTTCCATGTTCGAGAAGTAATAATAATATTTTCGGCTTCCATTTACCAACAATGATTTCTAATGCATCGTCTACCTTACAAGCTTCGATTGGTTTTTCCATCTGTTAATCTCCCATCATTTCAGTTATGCGTAAACATAAAATAGCATTGACAACATTTATTTTACGGTATCTTTTAGTATACTATACTACTTCAAAGTGCGTACTATCAAATTTATAATACATAATGCATAATTAATCTAACAGCAGGATGAAAGGAAGAGGAAAATGGAAAAATATCGTATTGATCGAAGTAAAGGAATTGAATTTGGTTTATATACATTAGGAGATCATATTCCGAATCCAGAAACGATGGAGCGTATTTCAGCAAAGCAACGTCTTGATGAAATTATCGAGCTTGCAAAGCTTGCTGAAGAGTTTGGTTTAGATGTATTTAGTGTAGGAGAAAGCCATCAAAAATATTTCGCGACACAAGCGCATAGCGTTGTATTGAGCGCAATTGCACAAGCAACTAAACATATAAAATTAACAAGTTCTTCAACGATTATAAGTACATCAGATCCAGTACGTGTGTACGAGGATTTCTCTACTATAGATCTTATTTCAAATGGGCGTGTAGAAATTGTAGCTGGACGAGCTTCGCGTGTTGGTTTGTTCGAACTACTCGGATATGATTTGAAAGATTATGAAGGGTTATTCGAAGAGAAGTTTGAGCTATTAAAACTTATTAATGAAAATAAGATTGTGAATTGGGAAGGCGAGTATCGTGCTCCGTTAAAAAATGCGGAAGTATTACCTCGTCCACTTCATAACACATTGCCTTTATGGAGAGCGGTAGGCGGAGCGCCAGGAAGTGCGATTCGTGCAGGGAGGCAAGGCGTTCCAATGATGCTAGCGACATTAGGCGGACCTTCATCGAACTTTAAAATTGCAGTTGATGCTTACCGAAAATCTTTAAGTGACTCAGGATTTGACCCTGCAGAGTTCCCTGTTGCAACGACAGGACTATTCTTCACAGATAAAGATTCTCAAGTAGCGATGCGTCAGGCTTATCCGGGTGTTAATCTTGGTTTGCAATTAGTAAATGGACATGGTTTCTCTAAGCAACATTTTGCTCAAGCACAGGATGTACGAGATGCATTAATGGTTGGTAGCCCGCAGCAAATTATTGAAAAAATCTTATATCAGTATGAATTGTTTGGACATCAGCGTTATATGGCACAGATGGACTTTGGTGGTGTTCCATTCCCATTACTTGTGAAAAACCTTGAGCTAATTGCATCAGAAATTTTACCTGCTATAAGAAAATATACAAAACAATAATTAAAATGATACAAAATTATAATTGAAAAACATATAAGACGAGGAGGTATTACGATGAAAATAGTTGGATTGTCTGGTTCTATCGTTGGATCGAAAACAAAAACGGCAATGCTTGTTTTTGAAAAAACACTTCGTGCTAAATATCCAGACGCAGAGTGGACGCTTATTGATTTGGCAGATTACAATGTGCAATTTAGTGATGGACGCAATTATTTGGAGTATGAGGGAGACACAGCGTTTGTTGCGAAAGCATTGATGGATGCGGATACTATTGTGATTGGTACACCGATTTTCCAAGCTTCACTTCCAGCTACATTGAAAAACATTTTTGATCTACTGCCGATTAATGCTTTTCGTGATAAAGTAATAAGCTTTTTCGTTACAGCAGGATCATCTAAACACTATTTAGTAGCTGAACAACAGCTTAAGCCGATACTAGCTTATATGAAGGCACAAATTGTACAGACGTATGTTTTTATAGAAGATCAAGACTATGTGAAGAAAGAAATAGTTAATGATGATGTGTTCCTTCGAATGGAACGACTAGTGGAAGATACGGTTAATCTTACAGCTACGTACGAACTTATAAGAAAACAGCAAGAAGATCAATATGACTTCTAACAATTAGAGAATAGTTAATACATGAAAACAACCACTATTTATGCTAAAATTAGCGTAAATAGTGGTTGTTTTGTTAGGGTGATTAATTAATATATTGGTAGAGGGTATAGTGATCATGAGTACTTTGTTCATAAGTAAGTAATCAGTGAATTGAACGTTAGAGAGGAGCAATCTCGTGAACAAGGAACAGCTTCAGCTGTTGTGCCAAGCACATCTAGGTGTTACATACGACTATCAAGTGGAATGGCAAGCAGATCGATATTTTATTGGCGGCAAGATGTTTGCAATGATAGGAACAGATGCAAAGGGAACGTCTATAATTACGATGAAATGTGATCCTGAACGTGCAGAAACGTTAAGGGAAACGGTAGAGGGGGTAGTTCCAGGCTACTACATGAATAAGGCGCATTGGAACTCAATATACTTTGATGCCGACGTATCATCTGAGATGATGGGGAGCTTAATCAAGCATGCTTATGAGCTTGTATTTGACAAGCTAACGAAAAAGCTGAAGCAAGAGATTACTGGCTAGAGGCTGAATGACCAGATAAACTTATTCCGAACGGTAGTCATTGATTAACCGCGGATACTGAGCTTCACTATATTAGTTAGATTTCTATTTGACTAATGTAGTGAAGCTTTTTGTTTGCAAATTGATAAGGCGATACAATAAATCCGGGGCCAACGGCGATTGGAACAACGAATTGTTCTCGAAGCGCGCTACTAGTGAAACAGCAACGATTTCTATCATGCAGCATCTTGCTAAGATCATTAAATGGTACTAATTGCTCTCGGAATAATATACAATAATCCCAAGAGGACGATATCATGAGTATGAGAGGTGGATAATGGAAACCGGCTTTGAAGTATTTGATTCGGTGCATCTTAGTTGGCTTATCGCTATCGTTATAATAAGCATATTAATCACTATCATTTATTCTCGATGTTCAGCATTGCAAAGAGCATGGATTCGCAAAGGAATTGGCTATACATTGCTCATTGCAGAGATTTGCAAAGTCATCGTAGTACTAGCTACTGGACGAAACCTATTATACTATCTTCCTATTCATTTATGTGGTTTCGCGATATTTCTTATTTTGTTTCATGCCTATCGCAAAAGCACGACCATTTCTGAAATATTGTTCAGCTTGACGATACCTGGTGCTTTCATTGCACTATTATTTCCAGGGTGGGCGAATGAGCCTGTAATGAGCTTTCTTCATATCCATTCTTTTTTCTATCACGCACTTATATTAACATATCCAATCATGCTACTAGCTACTGGAGAAATGACACCTAACATTCGTAGAATATGGAAAGTTGTATTATTTCTCATCATAACTATTCCGCCTGTATATTATTTCAACAAAATGTACGATACGAACTATATGTTTTTGAACTGGCCGATTAATAACTCTCCGTTAATGAGTATTCAGCAGCTATTTGGTGAGAGTAGATATATCGTAGGGCTAATTCTCGTATTGCTTAGCGTATGGCTGCTTCAATATAGTGTATGGAGCTTATGTAGTCTATGGCCAAGAGCGAAAAAAAGAATGAAACGGTGAAGTTAATTTATACGTATTAAATGAGTATATCAACAACAATGTTGAATGATTAACAAAAGATGGGGAGGGTGGGTAATGGGAAGGATAAGCTATATGGCATCAAGCTAGCGAATAATAATGGGATATGTAACATAACGTATCGTTTCGATATGAGCATTGACTATTTGCTAGGGATACTTGCAATACCCATTACGTTTATTCCTTAAGTAACATATGTCATCTGCAATATGATCGAATGAAGCAAGTAGGATCATCATATTGTAGGAGGTGGAGTCTTACTATTATAGTAAGACGAAGAATTGACACTAATTAACATTACTATATTTACGGTGCTTATTATATTTACGGCATTTTTTGTGGCAACTGAATTTGCTATTGTAAAGGTTAGACATTCGAGGATTGATCAGTTAGTTGCCGAAGGTAAGAAAGGTGCGACGTCTGCTAAGCATGTTATTTCGCATTTGGATGAATATTTATCTGCTTGTCAATTAGGTATTACAGTTACGGCGTTAGGTATCGGTATGGTCGGTGAATCTACTTTTTCATTTATACTGCATCCAGCGTTCGAAGCACTAGGCATTTCAACGAATTTAATTCATGTGTTTACTATTGGAACTGCTTTTATGATGGCTACATTTCTACACGTAGTTGTCGGTGAACTTGCTCCTAAAACGGTAGCTATTCAGAAGGCAGAGGCAGTAACACTGTTATTCGCTAGACCAATAATGATATTCTATAAAATATTGTTCCCGTTTATCTGGTTCTTGAACGGTTCTGCACGTATCCTTATCGGTATTTTCGGATTGAAACCAGCAAGTGAGCACGAGGCTTCTCATACGCAAGAAGAGATTCGTTTACTAATTGCTGAAAGTAATAAGACGGGTGAAATTAACAACAGTGAGATGAATTTTGTTAATAATGTATTTGAATTTGACGATACATTAGCACGTCAAATTATGATTCCACGAACAGAAATTGTTGGTTTTAATGTAAATACGCCATATGAAGCTGTATTAAAGCGAGTTTCC
>DXHF01000373.1 GCA_019113605.1 Candidatus Paenibacillus intestinavium | reverse complement strand
AATGCATAAATGTAAAGTATTGACTTAATTGTGTATTAAGCGCATAATACATTAAAAGTGTATGAACTACTTAATACATACACTTTATTAAGATTGCGAGGTTAACGTATGAAATATGATAGCGAATGGACAGGAGTTGTCTTTAATCATCGTGATCCGCTCTATTTACAGGTTATTCGACATTTTAAGGAGCTGATTGCGATGGATAAGCTACAAGCCAGTCAAATCATTCCATCGAGAAGAGAACTGGGAGCATTATTAAAGATTAATCCGAATACTGCTCAACGAGCATATAAGGAAATGGAGGAACAGAAGTTGATAGTAACAGAAGGAAATTCACCTAGTCGAATAACAAGCGATGAACAAATATTACGTTCTATTCGGACTGAACTGCTTACTGAATCAGTTGACCTGTTTTTATTATCTGTGCAAAACATTAATGTACCGCTAGATGAACTATTGGAGCTAGTTAGTCGTAAGTATACACATTTGCGAAAGGAGGGTCAGTAAAGAGATGCCAATTAATAAAAGCAGTATCGAGGTTGTCGACCTTCGAAAACGTTACTTCAGAAAAACGGTACTAGACGGAATATCCTTCACTGCTGAGAAAGGTAAGATTACTTGCCTTATCGGTTTAAATGGAGCAGGAAAATCAACGATTCTAAAGGCAATTATGGGCTTAACTCCTGTACAAGGAGGAAGTATCTTAATCGATGGTGCTTTATTTACGAAAGCAAGCTATGAGAAGGTTGCGTTTGTTCCAGATCATCTTACGATGCCATTAGGAATGACCATTGAGGCAGGAGTACAGTGGATGGAGCAGTTTTATAGCAGCTGGAATATGAAGCGAGCTGTGGAGCTACTATCCTTTTTCAAGCTGAATGCAGCAGATCGTATTGGTAATCTATCAAAGGGAACCGCTGCCAAATATAATTTATTACTAGGCTTAAGTCAGGCAACAGATTATATCATTATGGATGAGCCGTTTTCTGGGATTGATTTACTAGCGCGCGAGCAAATTGCTGAGGTGTTTTCTAGTGAATTGATTGAGGATCGTGGTGTGTTAATTACAACCCATGAAATTCAGGAGATGGAGTATTTAATCGATCGAGCCGTGCTGCTTAAAAACGGCGTGATTAATCAAGCCTTCGATTGCGAGGATATGCGTAGCTTACATAGTAAGTCAGTTACAGATGTGATGAGGGAGGTGTACCAATCTTGAAGCATTATTTGAAGCTTGTTCATTTTGAAATTATTCGCTTCCGTTATATTTTATTAGCATTGATGGCTCTTACAGCTGTTTTGGAAATAGGATCTGTTATTTATTATACTAATGATGCATTAACAATCAGGGCAGTAGACACTAGTTATATCCGCAATGACTATGAATTAATCTCATTTTCATTTATTTTGGCAAATGGTCAGTTTTGGTTCAAGCTTTCCATGCTAATTAGTATCATCATTATTGGGGTTTACATATTTGTAATCTGGTATCGAGATTGGTTCGGGCGGTCAACCTTTATCTATCGTTTGCTAATGCTGCCAACGGCAAGATTTCATATTTATTTAGCGAAGGCTACCGCGATACTTACATTTATTTTCAGCTTATTGTCGTTTCAAATTATTTTGTTTTGGATACAAAAGCTAATCTTCAACAGCATCGTTCCCTCACATATCATCAAGCCTTCTTACTTCAGCGAACATTTTATGACCATCCGATTTTTTCTTACTATTTTACCGCATCAATTTGAGCAATTTATTATCTCCTATGGATTAGGTACGATTATTATGTTAACGATCTTTACCGCGATTTTGTTAGAACGAAGCTTTCGCAAAATAGGTTTGTTATACGCCGCTAGCTATATAGCAATTTGCAGCGTCATTATATTATTACCGCATGTTATCGCAGCGTTCGATGATGAAATAATTTCCTTATTTTATCCTAATGAGCTATTTGTTATCCAGCTTTTCTGCTGCGTTATCGTATTACTTGCTAATGTATCGATAGGGCATTACCTAATTAATAGGAAAATTACAGTATAAAGGGGGGAGTTCATTGCGACGTTATTTATTTTCAATTGTGCTAGCCATTTTTACGATTGGTGGAATAGGCTTTAGTTATTTATATGGGGCCGTTAATCATTTGCCTGATTATAAGCTAGTTACTGTAGTAGGAGACGAACAAGCAGCAACTAATATAGAGTTGTCTGGCGCATATTATTTGGGTGTGTACTCCTCACATTTATCCGTCAATGAAAAAGGAAGTCAATATAGTATTGAAAACAACTCGTTCAGACAGCAGATTCTAAATGATCGGGTTTGGTATTCCGGTCGTGCTGGCATTAATGAACTTGTTATAAACTATAAAGGATTTATGAGGGGTAAATCGAATGTTAACGGTTTGTACGCAGATGATGAGTGGATCATTTATGTCGATTCAGAAAATAGGCAAGGAAGCAATGGTCGATATAATGTCAATTTGTATGTAACTACATTGAATAAAAAAACTGAGCTTGTTCAGGAGTATGATTATGACTTAGCTGACAGAGGTTTTTTCACCATTCGTGATGTCCAACTTTTAGATGATCATATTAATATCATTGCAGCGGAACAAGGATTATCTAATGACGAATCCTATCTCTATAGTTACATTGTTGATGTAGAGCTTGGTTCACTCGATAGCTTTGAACGATTAATTGTAGGAGAGCCACAAATAATCGATGAGCATAATATGCAGGCCATACAAGTTCGAGTTTCAGCGATTGTCGAGACTTCTCCAACTATCCCTAGTGATTATATCGTGCTTACTGAGGTAAAAACAAAGAGTATGGAACAGGGCGAACTGAATCAGGATAGCCCTTCACAAACCTCCTATTATGGCTATTCTTATCGTACAGAAGAAGTGTTTCAATTACCTGTGGAGCCTTACGATAATTCGATCAGCCAATTAATTCACAATGTATTCACTTATGTAGAGTACGATAAAGAGAAAATTATCGTATCGCGATATGCACTAGACACAAAGGAATTTAAGCCACAGTACATAACATTTACAGCTGAGGAGCTCGGTTTAGCGGACATTACACGTTCAAAGAGGCTTGAAGATAATTATTTATATATATTTGATGGAACTATGGCAACACCAACCGTTGTAGCGATTGATTTATCGAAGGGTGAACTGGTTTATCGAGGTCAGGTCATTTATGATGGAGATGAGCAAGAAGCAGAAAAGCAAATGGCGCAGCTGCATCTAAATAATATCAATATTAAGCTGGAATAGTCGCTCGTTAACATATTAAGTTTTTGTAAAGTAGCTATATCTTTATCGACGGTAAGCTTACAATATAAGCATCTTATAATGTCACTTTACAGTGTGGATAATTTCACCTCTAGCAAGTGATGGATAAAAGGAGCTAGCAAACGGTATGGGAGCACTGCAAGAAGAAGCGGTACAGAGTGAAAAGAAAGTGAAGCTTTCTACTCTAATTGAAGTTTTTAGCGTATCGACGAAACTCGGATTGACTTCTTTTGGCGGACCAATTGCGCATTTGGGGTATTTTCATAATGAATACGTACGTCGTCGTAAATGGATCGATGAACAAAGCTATGCGGATCTCGTTGCCCTTTGTCAGTTTCTCCCGGGACCAGCAAGTAGTCAAGTAGGAATTGGCATCGGGATTTTAAGAGCAGGATTATTGGGAGGTTTTGTCGCTTGGTTAGGCTTCACATTACCTTCGATCATTGCTTTAGTACTCTTTGCTTATTTGCTACAAGGATACGATATTGGAAGCTCCGGTTGGATTCATGGATTGAAGATTGTAGCTGTCGCCATCGTTGCACAGGCAGTTCTAGGAATGGGGCAAAAGCTTACACCTGACCGTGAGCGAGTGACCATTGCAGTGATCGCTGCAGTCGTTACATTATATTGGCAGACAGCATTTAGCCAAGTACTGATCATTGTAGTTGCAGGCCTTATTGGGCTATCGTATTATCGTAAAAAAGAAGAATATATCGTTCATGATGTACATATTACAATTAAACGTTCTGTAGCAATCTTCTGCCTATCATTATTTTTCATTCTACTTATTGCGTTGCCTCTTTTAAGCCAATGGGGAGGGATGGAATGGTTGGCGATGTTCGACAGCTTTTACCGTACAGGTGCTTTAGTTTTTGGTGGTGGGCATGTTGTATTACCGCTACTAGAAAGCGAAGTCATTGCTAATGAATGGGTAAGCCAGACAGATTTTCTAGTTGGATATGGTGCTACTCAGGCTGTGCCAGGGCCATTATTTACTTTTGCAAGTTATCTCGGCAAAATGGCTGGAGGCTTATCTGGAGCATTGATTGCAACAACTGCTATATTTTTACCAGCATTTCTTCTTGTTGCGGGTGCACTGCCTTTTTGGAACAATCTAAGGACTAACCCGAAAATCAAGGGAGCTTTAGTAGGGATTAATGCAGCTGTAGTTGGTATATTACTAGCCGCACTGTATGACCCGTTATGGACTACTGCTATTTTGGAAACTAGTGATTTTGCTCTTGCAGTTATATTATTTATTATGCTTGTATTTTGGAAGCTTCCTCCATGGATCATAGTTATTACAGGCGCTGCAGGAGGAATGTTGCTTAGTATCATCTAGATATTACAAAACTAAAGTAGTGAATAGTGTACTATGGTCACAAAAAGCAAACTGATCTGCACCTTGACTCAGGTGTGGATTTTTTTTGCCTAATTTCCCCATAACTACTTTATCTGTCGTAGTAAATATGCTATACTTCAACTACTACGATAGACGGAGTAGTTAAGGGGGGACACCATTTGTGATCAGCAGTGATGTTATACGTGGCTACAATGACACACTAATCCTCTACATGCTGCTGGATGAGGAATCATACGGGTACGAAATTTCCAAAAACATTAGGCAGCAGACGCAGGAAAAGTATGTCATGAAGGAGACAACGTTGTATTCCGCCTTCACAAGGCTGGAGAAGAATGGATACATTGAATCTTTTTACTTGGATGAGAGCCTCGGCAAGCGGCGCACATATTACCGGATCACTCCGCTAGGTCTCACCTACTACAAGGAGAAATGCGAGGAATGGAAGGTAACAAAAGAGGTAGTAAACCAATTTATTAGGGAGTGGTGAAAGAACATGGAGACAATTATAGTATATTTGGATAATATGTTTGCCGGTTTGCCAAAGACACCGGAACTGGAGCGTCTACATCAGGAGCTGTTGTCCGGAATGGAAGAGAAGTACCTTGAACTGAAAATGGAAGGCAAGTCGGAAAATGAGGCGATCGGTATCGTCATCTCAGAATTCGGAAATATTGAAGAATTGACAGCCGAGTTAGGCATTCATCCGATTGGCGCGGAGCAGGATTTGCCTGCGTTGACAGAAGAAGAGGCTTACACCTATATGGCTGACAGACGTAGCGCAGGATTTTGGACCGGTCTCGGCGTTTTTCTTTGCGTATGCGGGGTGGCGCTACTAATCTTCCTTGATACACTGTTTGAAAATATGGCGCTTAATGCTACTAATGGTTCGATGGAATTAGGCTCGTTGCTAGGGCTGGTCGGAATGTTCGTGCTGATCGCAGTTGCTGTCGGGATGTTTATTTACAGCGGCATGAAACTTGAACGCTTCAAAAGTTTAGACCAAGGCATTAAGATACCTTATGCACTCAAAACTACACTTGAGCGTAGTCGAGTCCTTTACGAGCCAACTTACCGATTTTCGCTGATTACAGGTGTTTGCCTATGTGTGCTGTCGCCTGTATTTATTATCGCAACCACATATATTAATGATGACTACTCGCCGTATGGTGTTGTTGTCTTACTACTGAGCATAGCTATTGCAGTATTTCTATTTGTTTATTATGGGAACATTCAAGGAGCTTATACAAAGTTGCTTGAGGAGCCGCGTCATGCAATAGTGAGGCAAGAGAAGAAGGAAGTGGACCGTATTGTTGGAGCAGTCGCGGCTATTGTATGGCCATTGGCTACGGTTGTGTTTCTGTTTTCAGGTTTTGTCTATCAGCGCTGGGACATCAACTGGGCAATATTTCCGATTACAGGTATCCTGTTCGGGATGTTTAGCAACTTCTATCATATCTTGAAACGCCAAGAAGTCTCCTAATTATACTTTTTGTGGTATAGTATGCTGATTTTGCGCAAGCCGCATTCAAAAAACGGAGAAAAGACAAACCAAACAGCCTGCGTCCATTGAAATAGTTGGAACAGGCTGGTTAGCTTGCTTTACAATTGTAATATTATTAATACATTTAGTTAAATAGCCATTCTTTTAAGCTTAAAATTCAATAAATTATTATGGCATATACACTGTTTTTAAGTGATGGATATTCCAACATTGTATGTTTCCATCAGCCTTAATAAGCTCCATCATTTGGCTATCTACTTTCTGAAGTAAGCCTATTTTATTGGGGTTATCCCCGAAATCAAAAACTACTAAACTTCCTTCAAGTTTTTTACACTGCTCTGCAAATGTTCGCGATAAAGTGATATTAATAAGAGGCAATGGCTGATTAATAAGCGAATATGGCGTGACGTTGTTACCATAAGGAATCAACCATTTCAAATGATTCATGGAAACAAACACGGCTTTATAGATAGGGGAGTAGAAAACGAAGTAGTCATTCATAATACTAGTTAAATAGCCATGAATAGATTTATTTCCTCCAATATAAATCTCTACAAAACTACCTTTTGCATGTTGTAATATTTTCCGAAAAGAAAGGGTGTCTGTTTGATTATCAATAGGAACTTCAGGAGGGTTGTCTACTTCATTATTAGTTGTTGAACCTTTAATATTTTGTACATGGACGAAAGGAATATAAAAGAATCGGTTTTCAGAAAAGAGTACAATTAGGTCCGTTCCAATGTCTATTAATGTTCCTGTATGAAAAAT
>DXHF01000372.1 GCA_019113605.1 Candidatus Paenibacillus intestinavium | reverse complement strand
GCGGTGGCACGGGTCAGGGCTATCGAGACGGTTCGACCTGGACGCGTGGTCAAGCATGTGGCATCTATGGCTTTGCGCTTGCCTATCGTTATCTGGGACAGCAAGAATACCTTACAACCGCCAAACGGCTTGCGCATTACTTCATCGAAAGATTCCCGGAGGATGACGTGGTGTATTGGGATTTCGATGCGCCAATCTCTCAGGACACGAAGCGCGACAGCTCCGCCTCGGCTATCGCTGCTGCCGGTATGTTGGAAATCGCCGACCTACTAAGTGAAGACGATCCCGAACGCAGATTGTTGCTTGATGCTGTGAATCGTTCTATGACATCGCTCATTAATAATTATTCAACCATCGGTGAAAATGATGCGCAAGGACTGCTCAAACGAGGCTCCTATTCCGTGCGAAGCGGTGCATCACCCGACGATTATGTCATTTGGGGCGACTACTTCTACTTAGAGACGCTACTTCGCCTCGAAAAAGGTATCCCGGGATACTGGTACGAAAGATAACGGATCACATCGCCAGAATACCCAAAAGCCGGAACATTACAGGAGCAACTCCTGCTATGATCCGGCTTGTTTGATTTTTATGGGGATCGAAGTCCTTCATAGTATTTTAGGCTGTAGTAATCAATGTTAGTGAAGAACTTCTCCATTCATCCCCCACTCAAGCTAAGGGATTCTAGTAATTATTCCAATATCATCTCGCCAAAATATTGTGAAAGATGATAATTAATAGCACCTGTTGGACGCCACGCTTGATATTCTCTTTCCCCGCTTCTTTGCTCGTCAATTCGATAGAAATTCACTTTCATCGTTTTTCCTTTTTCCAACGGAGCAGCAAAGTTAGTAGCAGGGATATAAATATAATAAATATATATTTCTGATTGTGGTCTATGAATCTCTGTTCTTAAGCCTTCTATATCCCACGCCAAATCTATATCTGTAACTTTACCTTGACCATTATTTATAATTTTCGCATCAAAAATAACGTTATGAGGACTGATCTCCAGTTCTATGTAATGGATGCCATTACCTTCTTCGTCGATAAAAATTTCAATAACATCCTGTTCATATAATGGCTCATCACGCTTCGTATAATCTGATCGAACGAAGCTATCTTGGCATATATATTGAAAGCACAAAAACTGTTCTGACCAGCAGCCTCTAACCGTTGTTTGTTCAAGGCTAGGCTCACCTGTTACATTATCTACCAGCACCAAGGATGGCATCGCCCCCCAAGGAATACTTGCCATGGAATCTTTAGCTTCCTCTACTGAAATGTATTGGCAACTATAATGTGCATTGGAATTTACTTTCATGTTTATATCTCCCATTCGCTAATCTTCCATAATTGAATAGTAGAATTTATTCCTTTATAACCTCTTTAACAAATACATTGTGAAGCGATCCAAGCTTTTCAATAATAACCTTCACTTCATCTCCTGGCTGCAAATAAACACGTTGCTCTACAGGAAGTCCAAGTACAACCCCCTCAGGTGTTCCAGTTAAAATGATATCACCTGGCTCTAACGTCATATGCTTCGAGATATAGCTAACAATTTCATCGCAATAAAAGATCATATCCTCGGTATTAGAATTTTGGCGCATTTCACCATTCACTTCCGTTTGAATAGATAAATTATTGGGGTCGCCAACCTCATCTGCAGTAACTAAGTATGGTCCTAGAGGAGCAAAACCATCACAGGACTTACCTAGCAGCCATTGCCCAGTTCTCATCTGCAGATCTCGAGCAGATATATCATTGGCCACAGTATAGCCAAATACATATTGGAGTGCATTTTCCTTTGATACATGTTTAGCCCTTTGACCAATAACAATGGCTAGTTCTGCCTCATAATCTAGTTCCGCAGTTTCATTCGGTATCTCAATATTTTCTCGATGACCAGCTAGTGCATTATGAAATTTGTTAAATAGAATAGGTGAGCTAGGTATTGATGCATTTGTTTCCTCTGCATGCTTACGATAATTCAGCCCTACGCAAATAATTTTTTTCGGCTTAGGTACACAGGGTGCCCATTTCATTTGTAATTCATCATATAGAAAATTTGATTGTTCATGTAATGGCAGCGTAGATATAAATGTTTCTAATGCATGTAAGCCTTCTTTTCCGCTCTCTATTAATGCCATTGTCGATTCTGGAATATAAAGATCCGTTGGATACTCCTTCTTTGCTTCATTAATATCCACAATTCCACTCGTTGTGTGAGCACCTAATCTATACTCTCCATTCAGAATAAAAGTTACTAGTTTCATTTTCAACCACACTCCTTTTCATCATTTTAATTGTTGGAATACCTTGTCAATAGCAGATAAAGTAGCTTCTACTTCCGCTTCATAATGTACTGTTGATAAGTACCATAGTCCATTCGTTCGAACAAGCACTCCTTCTTTGAGCATAAGCTCTGCAAATAGAGTATACATCGCAGCATCACGCTTATTAAATGCTTCAAAATCTTCAACTACAGCTTCTTCTGAGAACATCATATGAAAAACAGGACCTTCACGATTAATTACCCCTGAGATGCTATGCTTTTCTAGCAATTGATTTATCCCATTTACTAAACGATCTGTCATTTCATTCATTCGTGTATAAGCTTCACCATTATTATGGGCAAGTTCATTAATCGTAGCAATAGCTGCAGCCGTTGCTAAAACATTACCATTAAGTGTACCAAGATGACTGACTACGCCCTCTTCTATTAATTTCATAATCTCATTGTTTCCAGCTACTGCACTAATTGCCACTCCACCACCTAGTGCTTTTCCTACTGTTACTAAATCTGGTTTCAATTGATACTTCCCATGCGCTCCACCTAAACCTAATCGGAATCCTGTGATGACTTCATCTAAAATCATAACAATTCCTAATTCTTCTGTAAGTTTACGCATCTGCTCTAAGTAACCTTTTTTAGGTTTAATACATCCTGAATTACACATCACTGGTTCAGAAATAACAGCAGCAATATTCATATGCTCCTCTAGCAGCACTTTCTCTAATGCATCACTGTCATTCCAAGGGACCAAAATAATATCATCCAAGCTATTTTCACTTTGACCACCAGTGCCTGGAATCACCTTTTCTTGATCATTCAAGGTTTGTGTCGTCTTTTTCATATCAGAGCTAGGGAAGGAAGTGAAAATACTGTCTGCCCAACCATGATAATGCCCATGAAAGCGAACGACCTTACGTTTGCCAGTATGGGCTCGTGAAAGTCTTAATGCTAACATGACTGCCTCTGTGCCTGAGCCACTTAACGCTACTTTTTCAGCACAGGGAAGAATATTACACAATGTGCGAGCAAGCTCTATTTCACCTTTATGTTGAATCCCATACGCCACAGACTTCGCTGATGCTTCAGCAAAAACTTGATTCAGTGAAGAATGAGCATGACCTAAAATTAGTGGACCATAAGCAAGCATGTAGTCAATATATTCATTTCCATCTATATCAACAATTTTAGCACCGTAGCCCTTTTCAGCAAATAATGGTGTTGGTTTCATGGCCGCTCTTAATGAGCTAGCTACTCCCCCTGCTAAATAATGTTTTGATTCCTCTAAATTAGCTATTGATTGAACGTATGTCATATCTAGTCTTCCTCCTTATAATGATATCTATTGAAAGTGGTACACTCTAGAACTAGCTTGCTCATCTAGCGGAAACATCGGACGTATAATATGCTTATATTGAAAATCATTTAAATTTAAGCCGCAGCATCCTGGTGAATCAATCATATACACCGCTTTAGCATAATCTCCTAAAGCCGTCTGCCAAGCTATAGCTGATTTCACTACAATAATTTTATACTGATTAGGATCTAACCCTACTGACAACAAATGACCTATATCCCAAGGTGCAGTTCTCTCTTCTGTAACTACTAATGTAAGTAGCCCACATTCCAAAACTACCGTTCTCCCCATCTCAGCATGTTTTCCCGTATTGTATGGACCAATATGCTCATAATGTCCATCAAATAATAGCCTTACCCTTCCCGTTACCATAACAGGTTCGCCATGCCATTGGTCTGTTTTACCACCTATCTCAATGTTTAGCGATTGTCCTATGCCCACTTGAATCGCCGCACTTACTACATCAGAATCACAGATTACCTCCAGAGCTCTCTGTGGAGGATTGACTAGTAGCTTTAGTACATGAGTAGCATCTGCTGGTGCACCACCACCTACATTATCCGAGGCTTCTGCCAAAATAACAGGACCCTCCCGCTCCTGCCATGCTTGAGCTATAGCGTCAAAAGGAGAATAGCTTTGAGGGATAAACCGCTCCTTATTAAGATGTATCCACCCATGTAATTGTTCCATACAACGTTGTGAGGCCAATATATCGCCATTGGAAGTAACTACGAAGGACATACCTGCATCTGGTACATCACTGTAAGGAAAGCCGCCTGCAATCGTAATGTTAATGATGTTGTCATTTAACTCCAGCTTAAAAGCTAGGTCCATCAATTCTTTCATTGCTCCAGTCCCAGTCATCATACCCTGTGGAACGATTAACATTCCCGTATGAAGATAGCTGTGGACAGGCTTGATCTCGCCATCGATATAGGAAATTAACCCTTCAAAGGCCTCTATAGCCCGATGATACATATCCACATGAGGATATGTATCATAACCATAAATTAGATTGGAATACTTCACCATAGATGGACTAATATTAGCATGCATATCTAGGGTCACTGCAATCGGAAAGCTATCGCCTAAGCACTGTCTTAATCGACGTAGACATTCTCCCTCAACATCAGAATATTGCTCTGATACCATTGCCCCATGCAATATTAGAAGCAATCCATCTACAGAAGTATCAATAGACTGGACAAGCAGATCCAGTAATCGTTCCATCGTTGCTGCTTCTACCATCCCGCTAGGAGTAGCCGCTGTATATAGGCCGGGAATCAGCTCAAGCTCTAGCCGCTTTGCTATATCAATAACTCCACCCATAGACGTTTTACTACCACTAAAACGCTGGTCGAAACTAGCTTTATCTTCAACCCATTCGCTCGTAAATTGTTCAAATGTCGTTATTCCAGGAGCAAATGTATTCGTTTCGTGAAAAATACCTGCTACAGCTATTTTAAGGCCCGTAGTCCGAGAGGGTATTCCAGATTCATTCATTCGTATTCTTCACTCCTTCCACATTTCCCAGCAACGACCAGTATTTTCTATTCTAAAGCTTTGAATATTCCCCTCATCCGCTACCGTAACATAGGCGCTTTTACCATCGATGCCACCAAAGCAAATATTAGTGCAATTTTTACCTTCGATTGCAATCTCAGTTAACAATTGACCAGTAGGAGAAAGCTTAGCTACGACACCTTTTCCATGCCTTGTCACATAGAGATCCCCCTCGCTATCACATCGCATTCCATCAAGCGAGTAATCATCGAATGCTATCAATAGTCTCTTATTAGAAATATCCCAATTACTATCCAAATCATAAACCCATATTTTACGTTGTAACGATTCATTTACATATAACCGTCGTTCCTCGGGATCAACTTCTATTCCATTTGTCGTTCCAAGACCAGAAGCCAATAACTGAACACTACCATCTTGATCGATTCTCCAGATGTTTCCTGTTCCCTCACCCCAATTAGGATCACTGGCAAATAAAGTACCGTCACTCGTAATGGCAATATCATTGGGCTGATTCATCTTAGGCTCATGTGCAAAGAGAGATAACTGCTTCGTACCCGAAGCGACCTTATATATACAGTGCTTAACATAATCTGCAATAAACATATCGCCTTCTTTACTAAAACGAATGCCATTACCGATGCTTCCTGAAGGAAGCTCTATCCATAAATCCGAGCTTCCATCAGGATATACAATACCGATCGTTCCTTCTCTTCCATAGTTAACAGCATACAGATTTCCATCTCGATCACAGGCCGGCCCTTCAATTCCACTTGTAAAGCTATGATTTGCTGTCACATGTTTACTCACATAAGGATTCATATTTCCACCTTCCACAAATTCCTTAGTCTATTCTTTCTAACAATCATGTTGAGCGATGACATCAATCTCTACTAATAAATCATAATTGAGCTCACAATAAATCGTTGTACGTGCCGGAAATTGCTTTGTGAAATATTGAGCATAAATACGATTGAATTCAATATAGTGCTCTCTCTTTGCCAAATATATATTGGCCTTCTTCACATGATCAAAGGTCAAATCGTTGTCTATTAAAATAGCACGAATATTTTCCATCGTTTGCTTAACTTGAACCTCTAACGAATCTCCTACTACCTCACCAGTATGCGGATTCAGTCCACCTTGACCAGAGACAAACACTAGTGACCCCGCACGGGTTGCTGATGAAATAGGTAATATATTTTCGCTCTTATTCATCCTTCACCCTCCTTTTCTTTCAAATTTATCTAAGTTACATTATTCGGACTGGCAATACGATGGTAGGTTGTAAAATAATCCGTAACGGTACCGCTGTTCACCCGGTCATCAAAGTAAAGCCTTTCATCCTCTAATTCCTCGATTCGAGTAATTTTCCCTTGCAAATATCGGGATACACGATCTTGCGTAGTGCGTAATCTAGCAATCACACCGCCATAGCGAACATCCAGTACTTCCCATCCATGTGGTTTGTAATTCGACATCCATAGTTCGCTATGTAATTGTCTTAATTCGTCTATATATACCATAAGCTCTGAAATATCCTTATTTGCAATAATAGTAAGCTCATCTAATCTACCCGTATCATAAGCAGCCTTAAGTCGAATCCCTAGCCCTGCTTTGATCTTCAAGACACTGCAAAGCTTAGCAGGAATTTCCAATACTACTTTTGAACGTTCATTGGAATGCATAGCTTCCATTATTTTTTGTTCTAGTCCATCGTAATGGGAATAAACCTCTAGCCCCTCTATATGCTTATCAAATAAGCCAAGTAGAGTATCTTGCCACAATAAATATTTTGAAGGGTTAGAGAAATCTAATGGGTCATTGATCATGCCTGGAATATCATCTAATTGTTCAATTAGCATATAATGCTCATATGGAATACCCGTGCAAAAAGCTAAGCGCTGCTGAAATTTAGTTTGATTCCACTGCTGAGAATAAGCATGCTCTGCATAATACTGTAATCCTGGCAGGATGCTCCATATATTATTTTCCGCTCCATTATCGCCCCATGCTGTAAGGTACACCTCTTTAACCCCTTGCTCCTTACAAGTCGTAAGTGCTGCTTCTGAGCATCGATAGGTTCTAGAATAATGTGTAGACATACCAAGCCATGTCCAGATCCCTCCTGCAAATACTGGAGTAGACCCAAGTTCCTTATGCTTTTCAATAAACGTACGATAAAAATCCGGATCATCATGATAGTAATCCCAATAAACTAGACTTATATTACTAGGAATCTGCTCAATGGTACTAGGTGCTACGATTGCATTCAGATCATAATAATCATGGGTTTGTGAACCGATTCTAAAAAACATATCGCTCCATATCATTGGACTTAATCCATAAGAATGTACAATTTCTGTTACGCGTGAAAGATGAGAACTCATTTGCTGGAATCGATCCTGAGGTCCGTAAATATCCAATGAACGTCCTCTTCCCAAATGATGCGCTTCATCCATGCCAATATGAATTCGCTTGCTTATAAATTGCTGAGAAATGGCTTCAATTTGTTTTTCTATGAAACGATAAACAGATTCATCCCCAACGAGTAATACATCATGCATATCTCTATATCCACTTGCTGCATCCCATTTCAAGAACGACTCCAAATGTGCAAGTGTTTGAATGCATGGAACAAGCTCAATACCAAAGCTCGCTGCATATTGATCACATTCTCTTATTTCCTCAGGTGAATACTTCCCTCTCATATAGCCGAAATAAGGCTGACTCTCAATCGTATAGGTGTCTTCTGTATATAGCATCAACGTGTTCATACCCATTAGCGCCATATAACGAATGAGCTTCTTCACACTTTCAACATTCAACACTGCATTCCGAGAACAATCGATCATCGCACCAATCGTATCAAAACTGGAATACTCTTCAATTGAATTAACTTTCTCTCCTGCTAACTCCTCTATGAGCAGTCCAATGGAACGAAATAGATGATTAGCATTTTTGTAGGTAATTTTATAACTTTCCCTATCATAATGAATAGAAAGCTTACTTTCAGAGCAATTTTCTAGATACACTGGAATTCCATCATTTGCTTGTGCTACATTCAGCATCTCGCAGATGGAAGCAATGCCACCTTGCCATTCTGATGGGGCATCTATAAATCGTAGTTTTATTGTTGTCAAAGTATTCACTCCTACGCCAATTTTGTAATCATTGAAACTATCCGTTAATATGCCGTATTTATCGAACTTGCATCTACTCGCTTTTGATCAAAAAGCGATTGCATTCCCATATTAATCATGGTGGTAGTTAGAAATGTTCGCTCCAATGGCACAGATGAATGATTCTGGACTATCATCGCTTCGATGGAGGATACAAGCATAGAAAAATGATGAAAGGGTCTCTCCATTCCAGACTCACATAACCTAGCATGAATTACCCCTTCACGATTTCGAAAAGCATATGACCACTGCTCAACCTCATCTTGCAGCTGAAGCACATACCCCTTCAATCCATCTTTGTACTCTATCTCAAATAGCACCGGATCTCCTACTCTAGTTCTAGGATGTTCCATTTGCTTAACCATGTATGTATCTAGCGCACGTAGCATAAGTTCTTCTGGCCATTTTGCAAGATCCATTGCTTTCCATACAGCATCACCTTTTGTAGTATGGACAGATGAAATTCCTGTTTCACCGCCATATCGTCGCTCAGCTAAACATTGCATAATTTCCATGGCATGATATCCATAATCCTCTGTTGAACCAAAGCTAATAATGAGTATCTCTTCCAACGTATGCAACGCTTCTGCTTCCATCCCAGTGTGATGCACAACGAGCGGAATAGATGATCCACCTAAAAAGGGAATATTTCTACTTTTAAGAGCTTCGTATATCCATATACTATCTTCCATATTATAGGAAAGATGCTTATCTGAAAAAATAGGCACTCGAATTTTCAATTCATCTAATGCTAACAAAGCTTCCTCAATAAATCGTCGTCTAGGGTACATGATTTGATCGAACTCATTACGATCATATTGACCATGCTCACCAATAATTAGCACACCTGCTAGCTCATCACCAACCGCATGAATAGCTTCCTTGATACTGCTATAGATCATTATATTATGTTTTTCTGCCTCGCCCCGACTCAGATCATTGCTAGGAAATTGATCAACATATATGGAGGCTACTTCTATTGATGGTTGGTACTCAAATTGACCGAATAACCTGCCGATGATCATTTCTGCATGAGAATTATAACGATATTCTGTAACAATGGCGCAAACCTTTAAGTGGCTACTTGTATTTTGCGTTCTCATTTGCTAACACTCCGTTTTTTCCATAGTTTGCAGCGTAAGTTCTAGCCAGTCCGTAACATGTTGAGTAATGATCTCTAATGATTGTTGTCCCATTTCAATCGTTGCTTGAATCGGAGCATCAGTGTAGCCTTGTCGCCCAGTTAGTAGCCCATGTGTACCTAATAAAGTATTAGGCATTCCAGTACTCAACCACGGTAAAGAATCATGTTCTGTTACCATGCAATCTTCCTTAACCCATTGCGGTCTCAGCGCTTTTACTAATGCTGTTTCGAATATCCCTGCATGACCTGGCATCGGTCCAATTTCTTCCTTTAGTTGTTCTCTTATTGGTGTAGGTACTAGATTCCAATAGGAAGCAGCCGCTACCCAGATTGGATGCTTTACTAACAGATCATTAGCTACTTGTAGCATAATAGATTCGTTACCGCCATGACTGTTCAAGAAAATGATCTTAGTAAAACCACAGGAAAATAAACTTTCACCGATATCCTGTAGCATCGCTAAATATGTCGATGAACGAAATGATATTGTACCTCCAAAGGCTAAATGATGCTGAGAACAGCCCATTGATAGCATTGGCGTTATAATTAAAGGAGTTTGGGTATTTAACCTACTTATGGCGGTCTCACAAATGGACTCGCAAATTAAACTATCTGTATAGCTTGGTAAGTGCGGACCATGCTGCTCAGTTGCCCCAAGAGGTACAAGTACTGCTGCACCTGATGATGCTAAGTTAGTTAGTTCATCTCTAGTTAGACTTTGAAAGTATTGCAAGTTCAACGCATAAACCCCCCATCGATAGGATAAAGTGAGCCCGTAATATATGAAGCAGCATCCGATAGTAAAAATGAAGCTAGTTCTGCAACTTCCTCTGGCCTCCCACTTCTTCCAAGTAAATTGTTAAGATCTTGAACTTCATAGTCTTCAGTCTTGATGTCCCCAGGTACAATAACATTAGCCCGCAAGCCGTATTTAGCATACTCTACTGCATGAATTAAGGTCATATGATTTATCGCCGCTTTTGCCGCACTATAAGCAACAGCAGTATTTCGCATCGGTATTTTCCCCAGTATAGACGAGGTATTTACTATAGCTCCAGTTCCTGCCTCAATCATGCAAGGAATGACATATTTATTAACAAGAAAAGTGCTGGTTAGCGTGCCTACCATAACCTTGTTCCACTCCTCTAAAGTTATATCAGTAGTGGTTTTCCATATTTGTGTATACACATTATGAAATAATCCATCGATTCTTCCATATTTACTTATAATTTTTTTAACACTAGCTACTACTTGTTCCTCAACAGTCGCATCAGAAATAAATAACATTAGTCGATCTCCATATTTCTCTTGTAAGGCTGGTGCCTCCTTAAATTGTTGAATATCTTCAATATCAGTTCCAATAACGATGGCTCCCTTCTCCAAAAATTGAATAATGGATGCCCTTCCTATTAGGCCCAATGCACCCGTTATCCAAATTACCTTGTTTTCTAACTGACTTCTCATATCAAGGCCTCCCAGCCAATAATCTATTATTTGTTTAATGTTTTTATATTATAGAAAGAGAATTAACCTCTAACCACTTTTAAGCTAGAGGTTAATGCATTACTCACTTTAATTAAGGATTCTTTATTAGTTCAACGTCATCGAATTAGATTAGGTAGCAGCTATGGAAGCGGAATATATGGCTTTAATTCGATATCATCAATGTATATTACCTCTCCTGTATCAAAACCTTTCGTTTCAATACCAATTAGTAAATTCTTCACCTCTGTAAGACCTGTTCCCGGTACATCTATTTCCGTTGGTATTTCCCCAATCCATTCTAATAGATGCCACTGCCCAGCCTCCTGATTAACATCTAAGTGAACCGTTGGAATAGCTCCTAAATGATTGTGAGATCCATCTCTAAAATTCATAAATAATTTCACAGTTCCGTCCGTGCTTTGTCCAGCAGGTACATAGTAATTTGCTGTTAATTGATATAGTCCTGTCTCAGGCGAAGCTACGATTTGACTCATCGCTCCAAACTGAACACCACTCATTTCCAAACTACTACTTCCTGTTAGTGCATATGCACTACTGCGGTTCATTGTGCCAACACCTCCATCAATCCAATAGGACCATGGCAAGGCATCATCACTGCCTACATTCCCATATTCGAAGGAGCTATTGTGATTAACTGGAAGTGGAACATATGGCTTTAATTCCATATCATCAATGTATATTACCTCTCCTGTATCAAAACCTTTCGTTTCAATACCAATTAGTAAATGCTTGACCTC
>DXHF01000371.1 GCA_019113605.1 Candidatus Paenibacillus intestinavium | reverse complement strand
GGAGGAAATATGAAAAATTGGATTAACATGCTTTTCGGTAGGCTACAGTGGCGCAAACGTAAAAATTATAGCGAGGACGTAGAAAAACTTACTGATGAATTGGAAACAGTGCTTGGTAAAGTACATGAACTAGAAAATGGCTTGACGACTGCCCTCAAATTTAGCCAAGGTAGATCGAGAGCAATTATAGAGTCATCTGAGAATGAACTATATACATTATTGCAACGTGCATCGGCGTATCCAGAGCAATTACGCGGCTTAAAGCCACTACCACGATGGATTAGCTCGGAGCATGTTGTGCATTTGAAAGAGTTAATGTATCAAGTGAAGCAACAGCTGCAAATGGCGATCAGACTTGAAGATGTATTTCAAACGTATAACAATGAAATCGCAATGGCAACGAAATCTCTCCAGCATCATCAATCGATGTTCGAGCAAGCAAAGATAAGTCTTGCTATGATGAAGAAAAGTAATGAAGTAACATTAATTAAGTTGATCGAGAAAGAAGCTAAGCTGAAGCAAATTGTGGAGAATGCTACTGCATTACTTGCCTTCAATCCTGTAGAAGCAAATCTGCTACTTGATCAATATAGTTCTCAAATTACAACATGGTGTAACGAAATTAATGAGTATTCGGCGCTAGTCAATGAAAGTTCCAAGCTACCAGAGAAAATTAATGAAGCAAAGCGACAATTAGATGTAATAGTGCAGCAAGAGCGATTGAAGCTAGAGGAAATTTCTCCATACAACAATTTTGAATCAATGATCGGGCAATTATTATCGATTAAAAAAGCTTTAAATATTGGTGATATGAATGTTGCGCGTGAAGGGCTACAGCGAATTAATCATTGGTTGGCCAACTCGATAGCTGAAGTAAAGCAGTCGATAAAGGCGAGAGATCGTAATCAACAATTATTGAAACAGTATATGCTAGTTTTGATGCAATTTGAACAAGGTCAACAAGCTGAGATTACAAAACAAATCAATGCTTTACGGTTACAATTCCATGAAGTTCACTGGAGAAATGCTGCTGATACATTTACGGAATTACAACGAAATGTAGCCATGCTGAAAGAGCAAATCGACAAAGCGGAACAATACAATACATTTGAAATTCAGCGATATTTGGCTGCAGATAAAATATTGGAACAAGCAAATTCATTATTACAAAAGATTCAAGATAGTAGTGCACAATTACTTCATATTCATGAGCGCTCAGAGCAGCGTGTTCAGGAATATTTGGTCGAATGTGGTCAATTGAAAGCGTCGATCGTTCAAAGTCGTTCTACTGCACAATCACAAGGGGTATACAACTATAGTAGTATTATTGAGACGGAAAATGCAGCTAGTAGTAGTGTTCTAACGCTAGAAAATGCAGTTTCATTAACACCCCGTAATCTATATCATGGTGCGGAGCAGTTAAGAGATGCCCGGCAAAAAGTTGATGAGTTTGGAAATCTTGTCAATCAAGCAGTAACTAGGAAGCTTGATTGAGTTTAACAGTTAATACTCTGCGGACATGTTCGTCTAATAACTGCATTGAAAGATTATCATTATTGACAGCGGATGTAATGGCAGTTAGTACCTCCTGCTGTAATTTGACATCATGACCAACGATCAGCATGTCAACACCTGCTTGCAAGGCGATAACAGCTGCATCACCTATATTATATTGCTTTGTAATGCCGGCCATCACCATATCATCGGATATAGCAAGACCGTTAAATCCCATTTCTTCACGTAATTTATGAGTAATGATTTCCTTCGATAATGATGCAGGATATTCGGCATCTAGTTGCGGAAGATAGAGATGTCCAATCATAAGGGCGTCAATTTTCTGTTCAATCGCAGCATAGAAAGGGATTAACTCAAGCTCCTCCAGTTCTTCCCATGTTTTGTTAATGGTAGGCAGCGTTTTATGTGAATCTTCACTCGTATCGCCATGACCGGGGAAATGCTTTCCTACCGTCACAATATAAGGCTCTAACCCTTGCAGCATAGCTATCGCTTGCTGGGATACTTCCTGCGGTGTTGTACCGAAGGCGCGATCTCCTATAACTGGGTTTTTCGAGTTGCTATTTACATCTAATACGGGAGCAAAGTCAACATCGAAACCGTATTGAGCTAATTTTTTACCCATGGTAGTAGCAGAATCAAAAGTTAATGTTGGATCATTCAGCTGGGCTAAAGCTGCAGCAGCAGGGAATTTCTCAGGTAATCGATTAACTTGACCACCCTCTTGGTCGACCGTAACCCACAATGGTATGTCTGGATGCTCATTTTGTTGCTTTAATTGTAAGATAAAGTCGGTGAGTTGTTGTTCATCGTTAATATTTCGTTTGAAAAGAATGATGGAGCCAATATATTGTTCTTGAATAAGCTTCTGGTGTGCTGTTGTTAATTGCTTATCTTCGATGCCGAAAATTAATAATTGTCCGATTTTTTGTGCAATGGTAAGAGATTGCAACAGTTGCTCTACTTCTTCTGTAGTCGGGACGCTTGGAATAATCGTATCGGGAGTAACTGTAGGGTGTGGTAGTTCACTTGGAGTAGCTACTGGTTGACTATCGTTACCCGCAGGTGTATTAGTACTTAATTCAAGTTCATTCGGTTGTAATGGGATATTATCCTTAGCATTTAGAACGGTTATTATAAAGTAGAATGATACAATAATGATTAGTAGTAACACTATTGTAATAAATGTAATTTTCTTTTGTTTCAAGGCAATGCACCTCGCTATTTATTTGATATAGGTGATAAATTATGGAAGTAAATAAAGGTAGAGGATACGTTTACTCGATTCAATATCATATCGTCTGGTGTACAAAATATAGAAGGAATTTTATTTTAGGAAGCATTGAACACAGCCTCAGAGAAATCATTCAAAATTACATCCATACTCAGAAAGAGAGGTGAGCATTTTGCAAAAGGCTTATAAATTTAGATTATATCCAAACAAAGAGCAGCAAATTCAACTCAACAAAACATTTGGCTGCACTAGATTTGTTTACAATTATTTCTTAGATAAGCGGATCAAAGCCTATGAAGAAAGCCAAGAAACTCTGACCTATGCGAAATGCTCCTCTCTCTTAACGGGTCTAAAGAAAGAATTAGAATGGT
>DXHF01000370.1 GCA_019113605.1 Candidatus Paenibacillus intestinavium | reverse complement strand
TCTCAAATTGGGCAGTAGGTATTACCTCATCTAAGTAAACAAATCCTTTCGGCAAGTCACCTTGTTTGATAATAAGCTCACTAGTATTCTCTTCATCCAAGTTTTCTTGATCTACAGCTTCCTCCGGTTCAGCTTCAAATTCCAACTGGTCTTCTCGTTCATCATCGGAAGTATTCAGCTTTGGTTCAGTGAGTTCTTCATTAATAACATCGTCTGTCACTGTCGGAGTTGGTTCAATTGACGTAGATAAATCTTCTAGCTCTTTATTCGCTGAGCAAGAAGCAACTATAACACTTAAACAGATAACAATGAGTAACTTTATATAGTAGAGTGTGCTAGTATTTTTCATCATAATTCCTTTTCTATATGCAGTATTATCTTGATAAATCCCAATTCCACAGCTCAACCTCTCCAAGCTGTTCGCCTTGAATAAACGTCTCGTCCTGTAGCTTCAATAACTCTTTCACTGGGCCAGTTACTACTGCTCCATATACTGTAAATCCAGTTTCTTTAAGGTATTTATATTTTTCAGGCAGATGATCCAATCCTAGAACTTGTCGATAATATTTCTCTGGCTTATCTAATAATTTCTCCATATTGGCTAGCATTCTTTGCTGACTTTCTACTAATGATTCTGTAGATACGATAACCCCCCACATCATAGAGCTATAATTATCAGCTGCCCTAAACCCACCTGTTAACCCGATAGCTCCGCCCACCATCAATGATCTGCGACCAGAACCATATCCGCTCGGTTCATAATCCACAAATTCCCCAGTATAAAGTGGCATCCACACTGTCTCAATATTATAGTCCTTTAGTAAATCTAATAATTGTGCAGCATCCATAAAACTCGTAGTCGAGAATGCTAGTTCTCCTACCGTTCCTTCTGGTAACATCTCTAAGGTATCCCATACATTTGAATCAGCATTCCCCGTTAACTTCTGACTATTACGTGGATCTTCTGGCAATGAAAACTGAAGTCCCTCGTTCGATTGCTGATTAGAAAATGAATACTCTACTGTCGATAAGCTGCTAAAAAGTCTTTTCGTTACTTCAGCTTCTCCAATAACTATATCTTCATGACCAACACGTTTCAATAAAGGATACGAATAGGTTTGTGTACCAAAGTTTGATATCTTCTCATCATGAATCACATAGCTCCCTTTAACATTAGGCACTAACCATTCAACCGCAAGTTGGGTGAAATATTGATTTTCTTCAGCATATTTGTTTCTATCGAGAATAAGATAAATGGCAGTATTCCATAGCGCAAAAACAATATAGAGAATTAATAAAATACGTGCTATTGTCAACGTCAATGTAAATCGTGATTTTAATAATATTTTCCTCTCCAACTTACTATTCCACTGCGTCATAACTCCACCCTTTCTGCACTGCCAGCTGAGCTAGTCGCTTTCTCGCTCGATGTAACGTTACTTTTACTTGATCCTCCGTCAGCTGCAATGCATCCATAATTTCCGCATAACTAAATTGTTCGTATTCCCTGAGATATATAATGGAACGATAATTTTCAGGTAAGTAATGCAGTAGGCCCTCAAGCTGCTCTGTTAGTTCCTTCTCTAGCAAACACTCTTCTGGCAATCCATAAGGACTAATCGGCTCTGCTCTCTTTATTAATGAAGAAAGAATCGGAATTTTTCTAAATCGCTGCTGCTTACGCCATTCGTCAAGATATACATTACGTGCTACTTTAAATAGCCATGCTCTTGCCTCTTCATCCCTGTACGTATGAATATGTATCGTTGCCCTAACAAACGTTTCCTGTGTTAAATCCTCTGCTAAACTTTCCGAACCACACAATTTGTACAAATAAAAATAGAGGGATTTGACATAGCGCCTATACAATTTTTCCAAAGCATATCGTTTGTTCATAGCGCCCCCTTTCTTCACTATACATTAACACGTTTAATCAACCAAAATGTTACAGTTATTCAAATACTGATTTTATAATTACTATAATAAACAATTAACCCCATGAAACAAAAATCGTTTCATGGGGTTAATGTTATTACTTATTAATATAAAGATTCAAAAAGTAGGCTTTTAGTACCGAGCAGGTGGAGCTAATTTTCGAAAGGCGGAAGCGCAAGTGTACGTGGTTGGTACACGCGAACCGCACTTTACAAGTTCGCTTCAGATGCGATGTCGATTTAACTTCGACAGCTTGATCATCGTAATCAAAGTCCACTTTTTGAACCTACCTATTGAGCCACTCATTAACACGTGCTTCATTGGCTTCTACCCAATGCTTTGCAGCCTCTTCTGGCGTTGCTCCATCAATGACCTCTACCATAACCTCTGCCATTTCATCTGGCGTCCATTCAAAGTTGTTAAGAAGCTCATAAGCTTCTGGCTTATCCGTTTCCAAGCCTGTACGGGTCATCGTATGAATTTCCTCTGATTCCCCAAATACACCTTTTGGATCTTCAAGGAATTTCAATTCCATTTTGGCGAACATCCAGTGTGGTGTCCAGCTCGTTACGATAATTGGTTTTTCTGCAGCATATGCATTTTGCAGCTCCTGAGCCATTGCAGCTGAAGAACTCGCAATCAACGCCCAATCTTTGCGTAGATCATACTCATCAAGTACCTTCTCGCTAGCCATCATAAGACCAGCACCAGGTTCAATCCCAATAATTTTATGATCAACTAATGAACCGATTTGACCGTCTGCTAGCTCTTCAATACTAGTTATATCCATATAGGTAGGTACTGCGAGACCAAGCGTTGCACCTTTTAAGTTCGGACCAAGATCAACGAGTTTATCTCCGTAACGTTCCATATAATCGGCATGTGTAACTGGCTGCCATGATGCAAGCATCGCGTCAGCACTACCGTCTGAAACTGCGGCAAACATTGGACCTGCGTCAAGCTGAAGCATTTCTACCTTGTAGCCGAGCTTTTGCTCCAAAACTTCCTTCATCACATACGTACTGGCAATTTCTGAATCCCAAGCAACATAAGCTAATTTAATCTTTTTGTTATCACCAGATTGAGCTCCATTACTACTACATCCTACAAGTAAAGCTACGATCATTGTTGCTACGACTATCCATTTAAAGTTTTTATTCATTATATTCTCATTGTAAATCAAGATTTTTTCTTAATCATATGTTGAGTCACTCTGTCTAACAAGATTGCCAGAATGACGATGACTAGTCCTCCCTCGAATCCTACACCTGTTTTTGTTTGCGTGACTGCAGCGAACACAACAGTACCAATACCTTGTGCACCAATCATTGATGCAATAACGACCATCGAAAGCGAAAGCATGATCGTCTGATTAATCCCTGCCATAATTGTCGGCAGTGCCATTGGCAATTGTAGCTTGAACAATTTTTGAGCAGAAGTAGAGCCAAACGCATCTGCGGCTTCTACGAGTTCATCTGGTACTTGTTGAATACCTAATATAGTTAAGCGAATCGTTGGTGGAATCGCGAAAATAATAGAAGAAATTACACCTGGAACAACACCAATGGAGAAGAATGTAATCGCAGGCAATAGATAGACAAACGCTGGCATCGTCTGCATGAAATCGAGCAATGGCGTAATTATTTTTTGCATTGTTTTATATTTGGCACTTAATATACCAATGGGTACACCGAGTAAAATGGAAATCAATGCGGCGGTAAGCACAAGTGCTAATGTTTGCATTGCAGGGTCCCAATAGCCAAGATTGACAATAAATAATAAACCAATTAACGCAAAAGTTCCAAGTCTCCACTTAGCAAACCACCATACTAATGCGGTAATGACCACAATAATAATAATCGCAGGTGGTTCTCGCAATATAAATTCAAGACCACTTACAACACCACCAATAACGGTTTTCACGAATGAAAAGAAAAAACCGAAATGTAGCTGCATCCAAGATTCTAATGTTTCAATCCATTCGCCTACTGGAATTTTTGGAATGTTCATTGTTGCTCACCTGCCTCTGGAATCATACTACCTGCAAGTGCAGCTAGAACTGCTCCTTTTATTAATATTCCTCTCAGCCTACCATCATCAGTAACGACAGCTACAGGCAGTCTCGTTCCACCCATAAGCTCGAACAGATCATTCAATAATGTATCTGGACTAACTTTAGGAAGTTCATGTTGAACAATTGACTCCAGTGATTTACCATCTTTTACTGCTTGGATCGCATCCTCTGCCGATATAACTCCGATTAGCTTCATCCCCTTATCAACAATATAAAGGTTGGATACGCCTCGGTCCCGCATGGTCTGCAGTGCTACACGCGGACCACGATCAATACTTAACGTTTCTGGCTTGCGCATAATATGAGCAGCTGTGAGTACTTTAGACAAGTCGACATCTTCAACAAATCGTTCTACATATTCGTTGGCTGGATTCATCAGAATTTCTTCAGGTGATCCAATCTGGACGATTTGTCCATCTTTCATTAACGCAATCTTGTCACCAATTCGCAGTGCCTCATCCAAATCATGCGTAATAAAAATAATTGTCTTCTTCATTTGTGTTTGAAGCTCTAACAATTCATCCTGCATATCTTTGCGGATTAGCGGATCAAGTGCACTAAAAGCTTCATCCATCAGTAATATTTCAGGATCGTTCGCCAAGCCTCGAGCCAAGCCTACACGTTGCTGCATCCCGCCAGATAAGGCATCAGGATAACTGTCTGCCCAGCTTTTCAACCCGACTAACTCCAACGTTTTCGTTGCCATTTCACGCCGCTCGGCTTTTGGTATACCTTGAATCTCCAACCCATACTCTACATTTTGAACAATAGTCCGATGTGGAAACAGTGCGAATTTCTGAAATACCATTCCCATACTTTTACGTCTGAATTGACGCAGCTGCTCCGCATTCATCTTCAAAATGTCTTTACCATTATATAAAACTTCGCCTGATGTAGGCTCGATCAATCGGTTAAGCAGTCGGACTAACGTAGATTTACCACTGCCAGACAACCCCATAATAACGAATATTTGTCCTTGCTCTATCTCAAAGCTTGCTTGATTAACTCCAACCGTTAGCTTCGTTTCGCGAAAAATCCGTTCCTTACTCCAGCCCTCATTCAATAATTTAACGGCTTTCTTCGTATCCGCACCAAAGATTTTGGTTAGTTTGTTCACCTTAATTATTGACATCTTATCCCCCTTTATGATCTATCCGATCGCTTTTTTCTTTTACCATTGTATGGGTTTTACGCTTGCTTGGTCAAAGACCATATAAGCTTGTAGCGTCCGTACAGTTTTAACTTTACAAACTTATAGTACCGTTTACTCTGTTTAACATACAAATGGTCTATAATCTGGCACTTTACTTCTAATGAACATAATGCTAAAACTAATTAGTAAGAAGTTGTCGCTTTTCTTATATGTTTATTTTGGTCCGCAGGAGGGCATTTTATTATGAAAGATTTAGAACAGTTGTCAGAAGAGCAACAAGCATACATTAATAAGATCAGACAGCGTGTTATAGAATCTATAGGGAAAAATATGGATTTATATGGTGTGACACTTTCTATTGGTCATTTGTATGGAAATATGTATTTTAATCGTTCTCCTGTAACTTTGGATGAAATGAGCCAGACTATGGGTATGAGTAAGACATCAATCAGCACTGGGATGCGCACTCTTACAGATTTGAAGATGATTAACAAAGTTTGGGGAAAAGGCTCGCGGAAGGATCTTTATGAGGTTGTTCCAGATTGGCATCAAAACTTTACCGATTATTTTTCTACGAAATGGCGTAAAGCTGTTGAGATCAACTCTTCTGTACTTAAAAAAACTTTAATTGAAATTCAAAATATAAAGCAGCAAGAAGCAGATGATCAAGGTTTATGTCAGCTTATTGCACTCGATGAGGAAAAAATAGTTGATGCATTGAACTATTATAATTGGCTGCTACGCTTAATTGACTCATTCGAAACAGGAGCGATCTTTGATTTCATTCCAAAAACTGAATAAGGAATCAATATATTAATTACACGTACACACCCTATAAAGCTCTTGTAACCCGTAAAAGGAAAAGAAGCTGGCGCATCTGTAGCGTCAGCTTCTTTCTTGTATTCTATTGCTGTTCGCGGAATTCACTTTACCAAGCATTACCGTTATAACTATACTTTCGTCAATTGTCTATTTCGATTCGTTGCGAAAATGCCTATAGCAATAAAGATTGCAGTCAGTAACAATGTAATCGTTAGCGTCTTCCAGTAATAATTCGCATCTACCGTTCCCGCAACAATACCAGCACCGTAATTCGCTAGCTTCCATGGCGTCCAATGCCAAAAACTGCCGATAATTGAATCTAAAATTATGCCAATAGGTAATATAAAGATCGTTATCGCTACAGCTATACTCGCTGAAAAGGATGCACTCATTGCTACTGTAACGGCCATAACAAAAAGAATCCACACAAAATAGGTTAAAATCATTGCAATGAAATCAGCAAAATTAATAGACCCGTATAAAAAAGATGTGTAGTATAAGCTTCCAGCATAGCCGAGTAATGCACTTAGCATGCCTACAATGGAAGCCATAACCCATTTACTCATAAACACTGAAGTTGCAGAAATGGGTCGGACGTATATTAATGTTGCTGTACCATTTAGTCGTTCTCTACTAATCGTGCCTACAAAAACAGCAATGAGCACAATTAACCCTACGAGTTGGAACTGACCTGTAGCGGCTAATAATAAGTCTGCTGGCTTAAGCTCAGGTAACATCATCTCAAAGCCTTCTGGTACATTGCCCACAGCAGCCAATATATCACTCATATAATAATTCATTATCGGATCACTTACGCCGAGCGATATAAATACAAGTGGAATCCATAATAGCTTGAAGCTACGCCAGCATTCTAAAAATTCTTTTTTCAGCAGCACATTAAATTGCCTCACTCGTACCAGCCACCTTCATAAAGATTTGATCTAAGCTAGCTATTACGCGCTCTACTTTAACAATATCCGCTTGAAGAGCAAGTAGGTGTTGCATTATAGCTGTAATGGACGGGAACTGCTCACTAACATCGACATATACATATACACCTTGTCGCTCAATATTTCTATTCGTACTATTACAGAATGTAGTAGCTGACTGTTCACTCGCAAACTGTATCATATATTTGGACTCTGCATATTTTTGCTGAATATCTATTAGAGAGCCTTGCTCAACGAGCTTACCCTCCTTCAGAAATAGCACCTGATCCGTCATTTTTTCTGCGTCATGCAATATATGGGTAGAATATAATATCGTCGTTTCCTGCTGCAATTCCTTCAATAAATCCATAACTTCCTGTCTACCTATAGGGTCGAGTGCCGACACCGGCTCATCTAATAAGAGAAGCCTCGGTTCATGTACAATCGCTTGTGCAATCCCTAATCGCTGCTTCATTCCACCTGAAAATGTCGCTGTTTTTTTGTGAATAACTTTACCAAGTCCGACATATTCAAGTGTCTTCATACTGCGAGATCTGATTTCTTTCGCTGCTACTCCACTTAGATTAGCTACCATTTCAACATATTCAAGTGCAGTCAACCATGGATAAAACTGTGGATATTGCGGTAGAAATCCGATCGCTTCACGAATATCATCATAATCTTCAATGAATACTTTTCCACTAGTGGGATGCAAAAGTCCTGTAATTATCGACATTATTGTCGTTTTTCCCGCTCCATTCGGACCAATAAGCGCCGTTGAAGTAAACGGCTCTATCGTAAAGCTCACATTGTTCACTACAGTGTTACTTCCATAATTTTTGGTGAGATTGTCAACTCGAAGTAAACTCATACTTGTCGTCTCCCCACGATAAAGTAAGCAATTGAACCGAATAAACCGCTCACAACAATAATGACTAACCATAACCATTTTGGTCCATTCGTCGCATGGATTCTCAGTAAATCAATAAGCGCGACGACCTGCAGTATTAATTGAATGACAATGATCGGGGCAAACAGTGCCCAGTTTATGTTAGCAAGTTCCTCCATATTAACGCCTCCTACAACTTTTTATGCTACAAACATAAGAGACTACCTTGCGAATAAAAAGTAGCTTCGTAAGCAAACACATAACTTTTTATGTCTTCTTGATGCCGATTAACCTGCCTGCTTCACTTCGTTATCAAATTCTTACTTATAGTTGTAAATGATGCTTTAAATTAGCGACTAACGCTATAAATTCTTTATCGTTTTTCAAACTATCGAACATAGGCTGATTACTTATACTGCTCAGCAAATCTTTCTTGATCGACAGCTCGTCACGAGGTGCTTGCGATCCTAAGTTAATGTCTCGTGCAATCCAGTCATCAAGCAAGTAGTAATATTGATCACCACAAAGGGAGATTGGAAATACGATGTCACAACATATCCGATAATACTTCCGTAACATTTCTAATGCTTGTTCATTTCTTTGCTGCATAACATAACCCATAGCTGCCTTCAAATAAAACACTAATCCGGCATTAACATTTAATGAAGCTACTTGAAATACGTCGAGCATTACCTCTATCCGATGAACAGTTTCATCAAAGTGACTACTATTATTTGTTTCCATTAATAAGCTTTCCGTTGCACTTGAAATCGTACCGAGCATATATTGATACATACTCACCTGTATAATTTCTTTCGCTTTGTCAGCTTGACCTGTCATACCTAGAGCCTTAGCAATCAACTGCTCCTTACCATAATGAATACTAACCTCATCACCCAAAGTACGAAGCACTTCCTTAGGTTTACCGGTAAGTAACATAACATAAGCCTTTATCATTTCTGCTTCAAAGGCAAGTTTGTAATTTGCACTTAAAGAGATCACACGATCACATAACAGTAGCACTCGATCTAATACATCCGCTTGATTTGCTGATGTCGTGTAATAATTCAAATATAGCTGAGCCATTTGTAGTACAAATGGAAAACATGCGTAATATTCTAATAGTAACTCTTCTATTTCTAGCTGAACTTGCTCGAAGGGCTGCTCGCCAAATCGTTTCGCAAGCTTCGCATACATCTTTTGGATATGTTCTTTGGTCATTTGAGGCTCGTAGCCTAGTAAAGCATCGATGGAAAGATTGAAATATGTCGCTAGCTTTGGCAATAGCGTAATGTCCGGATAACTTAATCCTTGCTCCCATTTTGAAACTGCTGCCTTAGATACCCCGACATACTCCGCTACTTGTTGCTGCGTAACAGCCTGCTCTTTTCTTCTTTGAGCAAAGTTGGTGGAAAATTGAAAGTTTTGCATAGTAGCCCTCCTGCAACTTTTCATGTAATTGTTATAGCTTCTGCGCTTCGAAAAGTTACTTCGTAAGCATTAACTATATTTACATAATAAATCACTCCTAGAAGGATTACTAACGATTATCTGTGTACATACGTAGAATAAATCAACCATTGGTTTACTTCAATAGTTTTCTATCTAGTTTTCCTATAGCTGTATACGGCATTTCATCGACAAAAGTGATTTCCTTCGGTATCTGATATCGTGCAAGCCTAGAGCGTAACCATACTAGCAGCTCCTCTGTTGTTATTGCAGCATGAGGAACCAGCTGAACGTATGCCTTTAACCGTTGACCAAATTGCTCGTCACTTACGCCAACCACTGCTACAGCTTCTATATTCACGTTGGAAAGCAATACCTGCTCCACTTCTAGTGGATAAACATTCTCTCCCGCAGAAACGATCATATTGTCTACTCTACCACTTAAGTAATAATATCCTTGTTCATCTCGGTAACCTAAATCACCTGTCTCTATCCAAGCTTTAGTTCTGCTTTTGCCATTATATTTGTTTCTAATACATAATTGACCTATGCTGCCTACCGCTACTTCCATTTCATGTTCATCTAAAATTTTCAATTGAACTCCTTCAATTTTCCGTCCAATCGTACGAGGAGAAATTCTCAAATCATCCGGCTGAGCGATAACTGTTAAGCCCGCTTCCGAAGTACCATACAAATTGTATAGCACATTGCCTAATTGACTAAGTGTTGCTTCGATGAGCTTAGGATTGAGCTCTGCACTGCCTGACGCTATACAAGTAAGAGACTTCAGAGCCACACTGTTGGTCATCAGCATTTTATGTAACATTAATGGAACAACCGATACGACTTGAACTTGATGTTCTCTGATTAGTTCGCATGCTTTCTCCGCATTGAATCTACACTGAATAACAACCTTCTTACCGATAGCGCCAAATAGCAGCAGTATAGCTATGCCGTAGCCATGAAAAATAGGTGTAGCAATATAAACGATATTATAATTAATAATTTTCAATCGAGATACTAAAGCCGCAAAAGGGTCTAAATAATTGAATAAGGAAGGCTTATGCATAGCCTCCTTGGCATTCCCTGTCGTTCCACCAGTTAATATAACAAGCTTCCCTGAGCTAGTACGGTAATGTTGCTTCTGTCCATATTCCGTTGTAGCTAATAAATTATTGATTGCAGGATAGACGCCATCGTAACTTAATAATTTGGCTTTCTTATATGTAGATTGTTCAATAATTAGGCTGAGCTCATGATCATAGATAAGCAGATCAAAATCTCTATGATCCAATAGATGATGAAGCTGCTCCTTACTTAACTCTGTGTTGAGTAAATATAGATCGGCACCAGTATATGAAACTGCATAGATAGCCTTAACTAAGGAAGCATGGTTTCTACACAAAATCCCGACTTTCTTACCTTTTATAAGCTCGAAATTCTCTCTCATAGCTAATGATAGTTGCTTGGATTGAATGAACAATTGATGATATGTTAATACCTCCTGCTCATCGACAAGAGCTACGCTGTCACCATAGGTTTTAGCTGAAAAAGAGAGCAGCGCCATTAGATTCACGCCGTATTTATTAATGTTAGAAAACAAACGAAAGATCGCTACAGGAGAGAAGAGTTTAATCTTATACAATACATAAAACAATTTATATATTCTCATTTCTTATCTCCATTATTTTTAATCATCATTGGAATGATATATTCCCACCACCTTCCAAGTAGAATAGAGGCAAGCTGTCCAAAGATTAACCACCACGGTTTGTATATCTTCTTCTTTGTATATATACTGCTGCATATGATCGTTGCTACATGCTGTGGAGACATTGCAGGTGATTGCTCATAAGAAATGGTTGGTACAATCATAGGTGTTCTAACTAAAGGAAGATAAAGCGAAGTAGTTGAAATCCCACTGTTATTAAGTTCTGGAGCGGCAGATCGTAGCCAAATATCAAAAGCAGCTTTCGATGATTGATATGCCGCCCAATGGGGAAATGGGTATAATAATGTATTTATCGTGGAAATATTAATGATATGACCTTGTTTACGTTCTAAAAGTGGTTGAATAGCTAGAATAAGCTCCACTGGAGCAAAATAATTGATCGCCATCGTACGAGTAAAATCATGAAATCTGTTCAAGGATTGTAGTATTGGTCGTCTAATCGAATGTCCCGCATTACTAATGAAGAAATCAAGCCCATCTGGAAGCTGAAGTAGAAACGATATTACCTGCTCCCTGTCCTCATCCATTCTTAGATCAGCAGGGAAAGCTGTTACTATTGCCTCGTTCATTTCAATTTTTCTCTTCATCGATAGCAGCTTTTCTTCACGTCTAGCGACTAGTATTAGATGAACTTTTATATCAGCTAGCATATAAGCAAGTTGTTCACCAATTCCCGAACTTGCCCCTGTTATAAGAACCGTTTTCCCTTCTAATTCTCTTGTTAGCTTCTGCCGATTAAGAGTTGTTCGTGGAAACATGATATGTTCAATAAAACTATAGCTATGCATATGGACTCCTTTCGAACCAAAGGAAAGAATTTAGTCACTAAACACTTCGTTTAATACTTTCTCTCTATTTTCCAGAAAACGTCTAGTCACAATATAGTGCAGTGTATCTTCATAGCGAATATTCTGTACCGGTTGCGCATCAAAATTCAATATTTGTGCATTGGGATATCCAAGTAATATCGGGGAATGTGTAGCAATAATAAACTGAGCATCATTCTCCATCTCTTTAATAATTCGTAATAATGCCAACTGTCTTGCCGGAGACAGAGCCGCCTCTGGCTCATCCAGTATATAAATCGCCTGGTTACCAAAACGATGGCTGAAAAGAGACAGAAATGCTTCGCCGTGTGATTGTTCATGTAAGGAGCGACCACCATAATGACGTAAACTTTCTGGCATTGTATCAAGATGTGAAGCGAAATGGTAGAACGTTTCCGCTCGCATGAAAAATCCATTTGTAACTTTAGGCATCCATGATAATCGCAAATGATCACCTAAGACGGAGTGTGAGGCATCAACCTCATAATTATTATTCTTGCTTCCACCAGCCGTATTGAAACCACACTGATAGGCCATTGCTTCAAGAATGGTTGACTTCCCTGATCCATTTTCGCCAACTAGGAAAGTTACGTTTTTTTCAAATCGAAGTGATACCAAATTTTTAATAGCTGGAATGTTAAATGGGTAGCTATTAATACCGGTATTATTTATAATTTCAAGGCTACGCAAAAACATTTGATCACCCCTTTGTTACATCTAAAATTACATTAATAGTTGCATCCTGTGAGATCGACTATTTAAGCTCTTTTTGCATCGTTACGTGCGGGATATTTTCTTCCAAAAACACGTCTGATATAACAGAGTATCCTAGCTTCTCGTAAAATGGCTGTGCGTGTACTTGTGCACCTAACTTCACACTACTGAACTGCTTTTCACGTGCTATCGTTTCCAACGCTTCCATAACGCATGACCCTACACCTGTACCCCTTACTTGCTGCAGTGCACATACACGTTGGATTTTACCAATACCATCTTTGCCACTAATTCTACCAGTTCCAACTGGCGTTCCACCATGCATCACAAGAACATGCGTACACTGTGCAGAAATCTCATCGTAGTGATCCCTCTCAATCTCAACATCTACACCTTGTTCATCCACAAATACTTTAATTCTAATAGCAAGTGCTTCATTCAATTGTTCAATCGTTTCTACTTCCATCCAATTCATCGTTGATTCCTCTATCTCTAGTCTTATTATTCGAAGTCGAATATACGATGAAGCCTATCATCGTTATCAAAGTCCACTTTTTGAACTATCTCTATATTATACGTTCTTCTTAATCCAGTCCATCGTCTCCCTCAAACTCTCCGTGCGATCAGTAAAAGGAATAGTTCCTAAAGCTTTTTCTAGTTTCGTTGCATTCAGTATGACAGGCGTTTCTGTTAAATACATCATTTCCTTTTGTTCTGTCATAAAAGAGGAGAATAACGCCAGAAAAGCAATATGCTTAGATGTAGCCACACGAATCTTAGGACGATTTCCTACTAATTGTTGCAGTAATACCTTTAACTCTTGTCCCGATATTTTCAAGCAACCTGGAATATTCCAATTTTGATTAAATGAATTAGGATTAAGGGCAAGTGCTACTATACTTTCGGCAACATCTTTCGTGTAAGCGAACTCTCTTGTTACATCCATTCGCCCCACAAAATAACCAGCTTTGTTCTGAATTGCTCCTCGCAGAGTGTCATATAGTATCGTATTTTTCGCATTGGGTCCGAATACATCTGGTACATGGGCAATTAAATAAGGAATACCACTTTCTTTGACCATTGTTTCCATTTGCAGTCGAAGTTTACCTTTCTTCGTGTGGGGCAACTTTGTAACATCTTCATCTACCGCTTGAGGTTGTTTGCCGTATGCATAGATGTTATCAGCAAAGATAAACTTGCTCCCACTTATTTTTGCTGCCTCCAACATATTAGCTAGACAAGGAATATGCGTTTCATTCCATTGTCCATATGGGAAGCCTACAGCATGTATCATTGAATCGATATCTAC
>DXHF01000369.1 GCA_019113605.1 Candidatus Paenibacillus intestinavium | reverse complement strand
CGTGTAAATGTCTTCGTATCGCCATTTCTGTCAGCTGAAGTTGTTGGGATAATGTGCTAATTTGCATTCGCCCTTGACTACGTAATTTGTACAGTATAGCGTCACGGGTTGAACTCGTCGGCTTCATTATTACCCACCTCGCTTCCATCGCAATACGAGCTAATCTATTAAGCTAGCTCTTTCTCAACATACTGCTCGACCGCTGCTTTGAAGCCAATTAATACAGCAGGTAGCTTCCCTAATAACGGATGTAACTCTGAACTTTTCCATTTATAATAATCCTGTACAAGCGGCTTGCGAAGACGCACTAATTCCAATAGAACCGGAACGATACTTTCGGGATAGACACCCTCGCCGCTAGTAATCTCTATAATATCCTCGTAGCTACTTGCATCGCGCATCAGAAAACCATCTATCAGGTAGCTACCAATATCCGTTACAATTTCTATCGCTAGATGTAATGCTCGCTCTTGCGCTAATGCTTGTAGTGCTGCGCCATCCCATTGCTCATTTATTTGTTCCATTGATGCTGTTAGCGTCGGAATTGTCGCGAGCCGAACAGCTATTTGTTCATGATTGACGAAGTACACAAATTCACCGCCTCTAGCAAGTCATTAATTGTTGTTAGAATTATTTTTCTTTTTCGCTTTTCGCTTTAGCCAAACTCCCATCACAATACAGCTTACAATAATGATAACAAGATATGTGGCCATTTCATATACATCGCGCATAAATTACCTCTTAGCTTTCATAGTCAACTGCTACAGAAGATTCGCGCACAGTGCTCATATGCTCGATCACCTTTTGGTGAACGGGATGCACTTGATATGCATCAAGATCCGCCATAGTATCGAATTTCGTAATAAGTGCAATATCGTATGAACGTTCAGAGTGGATAATATCTACTCCAACTTCAATATATTTCAATTGCTCAATCTTACCTTCCATATTGCGAAGCACTTCAGCAGTAACTTCAACTTTCTCAGGGCTATTATCCTTTAATCTAAAAAATACAATGTGTGTAATCAATGAGATTGCCTCCTAAAATTCACGATAATTACGTCTATATGACGCTAGTACTGTTCTAATGATACCCTATGTTGCTTCTAGCCGACAACTATCTACTTAGAGGAAGTTCCAAAAATGGACTTTGATAACGATGATTGGCTTCGTAGTATATTCGACATCGAATATGAAGCGAACTTGGGAAGTCCGGTACGCATGTACCAATAACGTACATTTGCGTTTCCTCCTTCCTCAAGTAGCGCTCCATCTTCTCGGTTCTGAAAGCCCACTTTTTGAACCTCTATTGGAAGGAGGAAGTTCCAAAAATGAACCTTCATTTGGAAGCTTCGTGCTCAATATTGGCCGCTCGTGTACTCATGCCGTACACGTTGCTGGCTTTCGTTTCATCGTTTGCGATCACGAGGAGTAGGCTATCGTAGCCTACTCGGCGACGAAGATGCCATTACAACAGAAGAGACTGTCGAGATCAACTCGACAGCCTCTTCTACTTCTACCTTATTAAGCTGCAGTAATAATCAGTTTAGCTCTCATTGTTGCATGACCTTGTCCGCAAGGAATATTACATATAATCTCATATTCGCCTGGCTTGTCGAACGTCACTTGCGTTTCTGGGTTATCTTTGTTCAATTTTACTTCCACACCATTATTGTCAACTAGATTAACATTGTTAGCTTCATCAGTAATGTCGATACCGTGCAGACCGCTCCTGTTAGAAAACTTCATAATAACAGTGTCGCCAACTTTAGCAGTAAATTCTTCCTGGTTGAACGTAAAATCGTCTGACGCAACAATCTTCATTAGTTCTACGCCTTCTGGTAGATCTGCTGTTTCGTCTTTTGGCTTATCTGGTAAGCCGAAAGCAAGTAAACTTACAGCCATAACTGTAGCAATTGATACTAATGTGAACATAATCCATTTTTGCATTGCAACGTGCTCCCCTTTATACTCATAATGTCTAATTTCTATATTACCTAACAATACCCAATCTGCTCAACCTATAACTAATATAACTTGAATTTTTTTTGGAGATTATGACAAAATGATGAACATTTGGCGAATTATACAGACATATTTTCATTTAATACTCGTCCACGTTAAAAACCTCGGACATAATAGAACGTACGATCTCATTATATCCCATAGATGCTTATTTATGCAAGTGAAGAGGTCGTACACCCGTTTCACACAAATAAGTTATGATTATTTGGGAGAGACATCGATCTAATTCTACTAAATGATATAAGCCGCGGTTAGCGATTATCAATTTTCTCAGGGTATAGATCATGATTCATTAGACGATAATCAGCCATTTGTTCATATTTCGTGCCAGGGCGACCCCAATTCGTATATGGATCGATCGAAATACCACCACGTGGCGTAAATTTCCCCCATACTTCAATATAACGTGGTTCCATTAATGCGATAAGATCGTTCATAATAATATTCATGCAATCTTCATGGAAATCGCCATGATTACGGAAGCTGAACAAATATAGCTTTAACGCTTTACTTTCTACCATTTTCACATCAGGAATATAAGAAATATAGATCGTTGCAAAATCTGGCTGCCCTGTAATTGGACAAAGACTCGTAAATTCAGGACAATTGAATTTAACAAAGTAGTCGCGATTTGGATGCTTATTATCAAACGATTCAAGTATTTCCGGTGAGTAATTAAATGAATATTGCGTACCTTGATTACCAAGCAATGTAATACGTTCAAGCTCTTCTTTGTTTCTACCTTCCATTTATAACTCCTGCTTTCATTATGTTATATGTGCATGTTCGCTTCAGATGCGATGATACTTCAAGCCCCTATTTGGAGTAGGTTGCCACTGTAGCACTAATTTTGGCGTTACAGCCCAACATTCGGCGACACTTGCGATCTGTAACACCATTTTTGGCGTTACAACTAGACATTCGGAGCCACTCTCGATCTGTAGCACCAATTTTGGCGTTACAACTACACTTTCAAAGCCACTCTCGTTCTGTAACACCAATTTTAGCGTTACAGCCCTGTGTACATAATTAGCACACGCGGGTATACAATGTTTCTGGAAGAAATATTCCTCGAAAGTATAAATTCACTTCATATGCGACGCCAATTACACTACGTTTGCACAATGAAACGAAACTCAGCAATGTGTACTGTTTGAGTACACGAGCGATCAAATGCTCGAAACTTCAAATAGAGGTTCAAAAAGTGAGCTTTCAGAACCAAGAAGATGAAGCGCTACTTGAGAAAAGCGGAAGCGCAAGTGTACATGATTACGTACACGCGAACCGTATTTTCCAAGTTCGCTTCAGCTTCGACGCCGACTAAGCTACGTTAGCATATGCATCGTTATCAAAGTCCATTTTTTGAACTACCTCTAAACGCCTTTTTTGTTGCCCCATACCCAGGTGTGTAGTTGTGGTAGTACAAACACCGCGTTCAACTGGCTATCAGCCATCGTTAATTCAATCAACCATTCATAACGCTCCAGCAAATAGGGCAACATGCGCGCTGGCTCTTGCTCCGTCAAATTACCGTTACCAGCTTGCACATAGAATTGAACGCCAGCATATCGTTGATGTACTAATTTGGCATATGCAAGATCAGCATCATCGAACACAACGACTTTCAAACAGAAATGCGAGCCGTGCTCAACTAGTTTACTTACAATCCCATCCAGCCTCTCCCAATTCGTTTCCATACCTGAGCTAGGCGGCTTAGGAGAAATCGTCATATCATCGATGTTTACAAACCAATCCTGCCAACGACTGCCTTGTGTTTCTAATGCAACTTTCTTCCCATGCTTATGAAGCTCATCAATAAAATAATCTAGCTGCGGCAATAGTGCAGGATTTCCTCCAGAGATCGTAACATGATCGTACGCATCACCAGCAAGTTCATCTAAAGAAGCAATAATTTGCCCAGCAGATAGTTGCTGAATCTCATCTTTCGCTGAGCCATCCCATGTAAATGCTGAATCACACCAGCTGCAGCGATAGTCACAGCCCGCTGTTCGGACAAACATCGTCTTTCGTCCTACAACCATCCCTTCGCCCTGTACAGTAGGACCGAATATTTCCAGTACAGGAATAGTACGTACAGCGTTCATCGTACACCACCAGCCGCATTTAACTGTCGCAATAACTTACGCGGACGATAGATACAGTAGCTTGTTGGTGTTTCACGCAAAAATATTTGTACACAAGTTGCCTTATTATCTGTTGTGGCTAGAAAATCATTAACAAGCTCATAAATAGTACGTGCAACGACTTCCGTAGTAGGAAAATAGTTAGGCTCATTATTATTGAAATCTTGATTGTGATCGTTCAGTAATGTGTGATCGTAACGGTCATGAATAAGCTTTTTGATAAATGAAAAATTGACAAGAAAACCTGTTTCATCTAATTGATCGCCAGCAACTGTCACATTAACAAAATACGTATGCCCATGCATCTGCTGACATTGCCCCGCTTTGGATGATGGTACATAGTGAGCAGCAGCGAATTGAAAATCTTTATTGAGCTCATATTGAAAAGGATGCTCGACTTGAGGATATATTTGCTGTAACATTACTTTGCACCTCCAGCCTCAGTTACTTGTCGTCTTTCAAGATATTGCTCCAACCCTCTACGACGAAGTTCACATGCTGGACACTCTCCGCAACCATCTGCTGGAATTCCGTTGTAGCATGTTAATGTACGTTCACGCACAAAATCGAACGCACCAAGCTGATCTGCCATCTCCCATGTTTGAGCTTTATCTAACCACATTAAAGGCGTATCGATCACAAATGGATAGTCCATCGAAAGGTTTAATGTCACATTCAATGATTTCACGAATATATCGCGACAATCAGGATAACCACTGAAATCAGTCTCACAAACACCCGTCACAATATGCGTTGCACCGATTCCTTTCGCCACAATGGCCGCAAAAGAAAGGAATAGCAAATTACGACCATCAACAAAAGTATTCGGTAGCTCGCCATCCTTCGCTTCAATATCAATATCTGATCGTGTTAAAGCATTAGGAGCAAGCTGGTTCAATAACCCCATATCTAGCACATGCTGCTTAACACCTAGCTCCTGAGCAATAGAAGCTGCACATTCAAGCTCTAGCATATGACGCTGTCCATAGTTAAATGTGACGACTTCAACCTCTGCAAAGGTTTCTAGCGCCCAGAACAAACAAGTCGTACTATCTTGTCCACCACTAAATACAACAACAGCCTTCTCTTCGTGTAACATCATAATCCTCCTAAAAACTTTTCGTTTACTTCTTGATTCCACTTCCTTGCAACGGAAAGTTACATCGAAAGCATGTACCAGAAATTTACTTATTTATTATTTTTTCAGAACATTTTCCCCTAATGGCAACTAAAAAAGGCGAGCATTACCCCTAATGGGCAATACACGCCGAACACAAAACGACGACGCTTATTATCTTTTACCAGATAATAGCAATCGTTTCGTCTAGTTTTTTATCGAGGGAGTTCGCGAACCTCTCCTGACTATATGATACCAATATATCATAACGCCAGATTTTCCTATTCATTTATCATCAGCTACTATAGCACAGCGTGTCCTACAGCTTCAAGTGTATTTATTGTATATTGAATCAATTGCTCGATATCTTCCATCTGATCCTCATTAATACGACGGTTGAAAGGTAGTTCTATCGTATTTTGGTAGACGATCGGTAACCATATCGATGATCCTTCAATCGGATGCAATTCGTTGTCATACAGCGCACTTAATAATTGTCGCGGTACCATATCTCGTTCCCAAATCCCGCGAATCACATGCTCTATTTTCGGGCATTGTTCAAGTGGATTATCGATCAAGCAATGGAATCGGAGCATCAAATTGCAGGCTGGATATGCTGCTTCCTGTTCTAATATTTCACCCGCCAAATCTTGTACTGAGCTTGACAATACAATTTCAGCAGAGATCGGAGCCTCGTCTAGCTCCAATTGGGTCAGTATAAATGTAAGCGTCCATGTACGCGACATTACCGCTAGATCAAGATTATCTTTGCGATCTATAATGGTAATAACATCATCCACATTATCTAGGTCATAAAGCTGATTTTCAAAAGCTATTTTCAAATTTTCAAAAACTGTTGGATCAAACATCTGCTACCATACCATCCTTTACTAACGTATTTCATAACAATAGTATATCCTATTCATGAAAATCCTTAACTGTTTATTTGTATCACATACATAGTAAACGGATGCAACCGATGTCCCATCATTCGCGTAATATATAACAGCGTTTTCAATTTCCGACAACATTTAATGTAATAAGAGACTATTTTATATTGAAAAAATGTACTCCTGCTACAAAATATCGTATACTAAATGGAATATGATAAATAAGCAATGGAGCAATTACTATTAGGGGTGACACAATGGAAGACATTAAGATGGCCTATGAGCAGTTAGGCCTTGAACCATTCGCAGATAAAGAGCTAGTAGAAAAAAGATACTCTACTCTATTACGCAAAGACCGTTCCCGTTCCAAACAAACGGCAGAAGAACAAAGTAATGATCCTGATTTTGATTTTCACAAAATTACTGAAGCATACCGTACGATATTAGATTACGAAACAAAGAAATATACCGATGCCTTTGAAGAGCAAGAATACGGAAAGTATAAAAAAATGGCTGGACAAGCGAAGAAATTCGACCATTTTTGGCGCTATTATAAAATACATACCTATGTTGCGATCGGTCTTGTCATTGCCTTAATATACGGTGTTGTCGCTTTCATAGACAAGCAAGAAGAGAAAAGATACTTAGCTAGCTTACCTCCGATTGATGTTCATATGTCGTTTTTAGGTAACTATTTTGACACAAGTGAAGATGAGTCCTTCGAGACTACCAACGCTAAATTTCTAGCCGATTTCCCAGAGTTCCAAAGAGTGAAAACAGATATTATTTATGTTCCTGAGGATCAATCTATGCAACATGCTTATATACAGAAGGCATTTGTCATGCTTTTAACAGAGTCGCCTGATCTTTACATTGTAGATGATGCAATGTTCAACTATATCGCACCACAAGAAATATTGATACCACTTGAAGAAGTAACATCACTGAGCAATGTACTAGATAGTAAATATGCTATTACTGCTGCTTTAACCGATGATAAAAATGTGATCATCGAGGAACATATTTATGCGATTGACCTAACTGACAGCTCACTTAATAAAGATTTGCCGATCGCACATTCTAAATTAATTGTAGGTATTCGCGCTAATGCGCCACATCCTGAAAAAGCGCTCGAGCTTCTTGAACATTATGTGCAAACATTACCTCTTCCATAATTAATCTAGCAATGTATGAATTTCATACATTACTAACGTTCTCAACAAAGGGGGTTCGGAATAAATTATTCCGAACCCCTTTGTCGTTATAGTGATGTCATCAGTTCAACTTAATTCAAATAAATAGATTTT
>DXHF01000368.1 GCA_019113605.1 Candidatus Paenibacillus intestinavium | reverse complement strand
GTTAAGGTTAATGCGCTTTAGTAATCAGAGTAACCAATTATCGAATGATTTTCTCAAAAGATTTCAGCTAACTACAGCTCAATTCGATGTTCTTATGCAAATTCGTACCTTTCAACCATTAACGCAATCTGAACTTGCCGAAAGGGTTATCGTTACTCAAGGTGGAATGTCACGAATGTTAGCTCGGTTGGAGCAGGATGGGTATATTATTCGCAAGCAAGATTGGAAAACAAAAACTATTGTATTAAGTACTAAAGGTGAGGACATTCTAGATATAGCTATGCCTGCACAGCTTGCCTTTCAAACCTCCTTTTTCAAGGATGTATTAACTGACGAAGAGTCGAAAACACTATATACCCTTCTCACGAAGGTTCATAAAAATAGCGAGCATAAGCAATTACCGCCATTATCGTAGTTGCTTCATATCCTTCACTTGACTAATCAACTGAAAAAAAAGGAGATATTACTATGACAAAAATATTAGGTCATCACCACACATCGATGTTAACAAAAAACGCTGCACAAAACATGCAATTTTATACTGGCGTATTAGGTCTTCGCTTAGTAAAGAAAACTGTTAACCAAGACTCACCCGATATGTATCATCTTTTTTACGGAGATGAAATTGGCAGTCCTGGCACAGAGCTTACATTTTTCGAAATGCCGATGGCGGGACATACCCAGCCTGGTACGAATGCTATTAATTTGATCGGACTGCTAGTCCCTTCCTATAATAGCCTTCAATACTGGGAGCAACGTCTAACTGAGATGAATATTAATCATGGCGCAATAACGACATATCACGGATATGATGCGTTGCAATTCCAAGATCCCGATGGACTGAACATCGTCCTATTAAGCAATGAAGGATTATCTATTCCTGAACATTGGCGTTATTGGGCTGAATCTTCTGTAGTAGAGGAGCATCATATTCTTGGTATGGGGCCAATTGGTATATCTGTTCGAAACTTGAATGCAACAGCTGAATTACTACAAGATACATTCGGATACGTAGAGAAAGCTAGCTCGGAATCAACCGTTATTTTGCAAGCTATTGAAGGCGAGCAATGGGGGGAAATTGTATTAACAGAGCAAGATGGAACTCGTGAGCGTGCTGGCAAAGGCAGCGTCCATCATCTAGCTATTCGTGTTGCTAATGAGCAGGAGCTTGCCCATTGGAATAACATTATTAGAAATCTTGGTTATTCAACAACAGGTGTCGTAGAGCGCTTTTACTTTACAAGTGTCTACTTCCGCGATCGTAACAATATTATGTTTGAGCTCGCTACGGACGGTCCTGGCTTTATGGTTGATTCAGACATTACAGAGCTTGGCAAATATTTAGATCTACCGCCGTTTCTTGAAGCAAGACGGGCTGAGATAGAAGCTGTGTTATCACCACTATAAAGTGGTAGTTGATAAAAAGTTTTGGGAGGTACTATTATGGAAAAATATCGAATTCAGCCGCAGAGTGGCATGGAGTTTGGAATTTATACTTTAGGGGATCATATGACGCATTCGATGATTGGTCAGCCGATTAGTGCCGAGCAACGACTTCATGAAATCATTGATGCGAGTAAGCTTGCTGAGGATGCTGGGCTTGATGTTTTTGCAGTCGGTGAAAGTCATCAAACTTACTTTACGACACAAGCTCATACTGTTGTGCTTGGTGCCATTGCACAAGCAACGAAGCGTATCAAACTTTCAAGCTCAGCTACTGTACTAAGTGTCTCCGATCCGGTTCGGATATATGAAGACTTCGCTACATTAGATCTAATCTCGCGCGGCCGAGCAGAGATTGTTGCAGGACGTGGCTCACGCATTGGTGCGTATGAATTATTTGGCTATAATCTAGATGATTACGAGGAACTATTCGAAGAGAAATTAAATCTGCTTGTGAAATTGAATGAAGCTACTGGACCTGTCAGCTGGGAAGGTCAATTCCGTGCACCGTTACATCGCGCAGAGATTTTACCTCAACCTGTTCATGGTCATCTACCAATATGGAGAGCGGTTGGCGGCCCTCCTGCAAGTGCGATTAAAGCAGGAGAAGCTGGTGTTCCGATGATGCTTACTACACTTGGTGGCCCTGCAGTGAACTTCAGAGCCTCTGTTGAAGCTTATCGAGAGGCAGCAACGAACAATGGACATCTTCCAAGTGAGCTTCCTATTGCGACAACTAGCCTTTTCTATACAGCAGAACATTCACAGGATGCGCTGAATGAATACTATCCGTATATTAATGCCGGCTTCACAGCCATTAGAAGAAGCGGATATCCAAAACAGCAATTCGATCAAGCGATCGATTATCAGGATGCACTAATGGTTGGCAGTCCACAGCAAATTATCGAAAAGTTATTGTACCAATATGAACTTTTTGGTCAACAACGATTTATGGCACAAATTGATTTCGGTGGTGTACCTTTCGACAAAGTGATGAAGAACATTGAACTAATCGGTCGAGATATTATTCCAGCTGTGAAAAAGTATACAGCGCAAAGCTAATTAATGAACCATATATCAAGTGATGAACAATCTCCTGAATGTTAGCTTTTTGATCTAACATTCAGGGTGTTTTTGATATCTTCGTTTTTTTCCATTTCAACCTTATTATCAGCCCAAATAAATGAGCTCCCCATCCTTTTTCCTTACCCGTATTGTTATTTTACCAAGTAGCTGTTCAGGATCGGAATAACCACTTTCTACATCAGACAAAAGATGTACCAGCATCGCTTCAAGCTCTCCCAGTGTTGTATCTTTGGAAATTAACTTTGTCTGAGCTAGTTCACTACTTTTGTAACTATCCGTACAACCTACTTCCTCAATGGTTCCAAATGCTTTCGCTTCAAATTCTACTTTAATATTTTCCACAATAATGTATACTCCTTTCGCTGATCTTGTCTGCTTGCTCACCTGCATCGTTAACACTCTCGAAAAATATCCACTCATTGATTACAAAACTACCGCCCATTAAGCACTTATTATAGCTTACTAGGGGCATATTTCCTTAGATACGTATCTAGCTGCAGCGCAGCATTACGTACATCATTACTATGACAAATCGTTACAAGTTGTGGCTCCAGTTCCGCAATAATTCGACTACTCTCGACTGCTTCTGTCATGTCTGCTGTAAACATCGGCATAGGTCTAGTCAGTTTCCCCCGCTTAGAAGTCAACAAATCTCCAGCAATAAGCACCTTATCTCTAACATGATAATAAGCAACATGACC
>DXHF01000367.1 GCA_019113605.1 Candidatus Paenibacillus intestinavium | reverse complement strand
AGTAGTTCCGATTTCCCTGTAACTCCACATACAGGGGAGCAGAGCGGCTACCACTTCTGCTAGCGAGCCTTGTGTAGCGACATCCAGCAAATATTTGGTATAGGAAACTGTGCTCGGAGAAGGAATTGTTTGTTCTAACTGTTCACGTGTCACTCCAAAGCGTTCCGCATAATTTCGATGCAGCTCCATTTCCACGTTCAGCGTAGAGTGGAGCAGCTCTGCGAATTTGACCATCGTATCTATATTCCGAGCTTTCATACTTCCGATAGCGAACATCTTGGCATAATCGATAAGATACACATAATCCTGCTTGAGATAATAGATAAACCGATCAGGATCCAGCTTGCCTTCCCTTAATTCCGTCAGAAAGAGATGATGGTGACTTTTGGTCCATATCTCTTGAGCTGCACGATACAATCTTTCACTAAATCTACTCATTGGGCAACCTCCGCTCACTTTATAGTTTTTTATCAACTTCAATCAATATTGCACTCTGGCTTTGTCCTGTTGCACCAATCCGCGATGAAGGCGATCATGACTTTGACGTAATCGACTAGCTCTTTCAAATCTATGCTCTCATCTACGGAATGAGCATTCGAAAGATCTCCCGGACCATAGATGATCGTTGGAATACCTGCCCGCCCCAGCCATCCTGCATCCGTAACGGTAGAACTCATACTAATTTCAGGCGCAGTGCCAAGTACCTCTTGGTGGTTGGCAAACAACGCTTTCAGTCCATCACTTTCCGTATCTAGCTCTAATGATGGGAATATTTCGCCTCGTTCTTCAATCATCGACCGTCCTCCCCAACGGAAGGTTGGGGGATTCTCTCGGAGCCAAGGGTCGCCTTGGGCAACCCCGATTAGATGCGCTTCAATTTCAGCAGCAACTGATATATAATCCTCATTCGGATAAAAATGTACCGTAATCCACAAGGAGCATCTGTCTGCAATAAATGCCGCATGACGACCTCCTTCAATAACCGCAGGATTAATTGTATTCGAGCCTGCTGGAAAACCTGGGTATGATTTGGTCACTGCCCAATGGCGCTCCAGCTCCTGAAGGCCAGTAATTAGCTTGACCATCTTCTCGATCGCGCTGGCAGCCTGAACGCCACCGCCTGCGTGAATCATTTGTGATCGCATGCCGTCATGATAAGTACACGGACTCTGTACCGTTACCCAAGCGGTGATTACTCCGCCCTGTCCTTGAATCGCCAGTCCGCTAGTATCCGCTACCACCGCTAAATCCGCCCTATACCCTCTTTCCATACAAGCTCGCGTTCCTGCCTCGCCAGCCTCTTCGCCAATAACGGAATGAAACAACAAATCTCCCTTAAGCTCAACACCTGCTTCCGTGAGCAGTTTTACCGTGAACAGCAGGGCGGCAAGTCCACCCTTCATATCCGCCGTCCCCCTGCCGAAGGCTCGACCATTCTTCATCGTTAGCTTGAAGGGATCACTTTGCCACTCCCGAGTGTCACTCACCTCGGCTACATCCATATGACCGTTTAGCAGTAAACTTCGATGAGTGTCCCGCTCAGTGCCAAGCTTAACTGCAGTAACATTCAGATCGCCGGGGTAAACCTCCCAAAGCTTCGTCTCAAAACCGCTAGCTTTGAGCTTTTCCTCCATATACTGCTGTGCCTTTAGTGTATTTCGTGCAGGTGGGCTAACCGTAGGAAAAGCAATCAGTTCAGCCAAAAGGGCGAACAGCTCTTCCTGTCTTTCCTCAGCTTGGTATTGCACTTGAGTAATTAAGGAATCTATCATAACTTCTATGCTCCTTTACTTAGAGAGCAGGCCAGAACAATAGAAAAAAACCATTCGAGAATAAACGAATGGTTAGGATTCGATAAGTTCTCTACGCCAGCATTATCTGGTTCAGATTAAACGGTCAGGGAAATAACGTTCCCAATCTCAGCCAGACTGAATCTAGCACCCGCACTCTATTAAATTTATTCCACTATATCCCATAACAGCATAATTTACAACAATAATTAATACATTGCACAACTCTTGCAATACATCTTGTAATGTATTTACTTCCATTGCTAATCCATGTTCAGCACTTGCAAGGCGCACAAAAAAGCTCAAGCATTGTAACAGCTTGAGCTTTGTCAGGTTAAATGATAAGGAAGTGCGGCTCCTATTCCTTCTTACGCTTCATTGCATAGATCACTACACCAATTGCAAACAAAATCATACAAAGGGACGATAGTCGATACATCATCTCATAAGAAGTAATTGTAACGATAACTCCTAAAATAATTGCTCCAAGTGACACCCCAACATCAGTGGAATTATAGAATAATCCATTAACCGTTCCATAATCCTCTTTGCTTGCAGAACGAAGCATCCACGCCTGTAATGTAGGTTGAATAGATCCAAATCCGACACCATATAATAATGCCGATACAATAAGCATGCTCATTGATGTTGTATAAGAGAGAATAATCATACTTGCAATAACAAAAACCGCTGCTGGAATTAGTACGATAATCGGACCTTTGTGGTCAAATACTTTACCCGAAATCGGACGAACCATCAGTATAGTTAATGCATTGAATAAGAAAAACAGTCCTACTTGTGATAAATTCAGCTGCTCACCGTATACTGCAATAAAGCTTAATATGCCGCTGTAGGTAACGGATAACAGTACATTAAGTACAGCTGGAAAATAAATAGGGAAGATCATAATTTTTCGCATACCGCTTTTCCTTAACTTCCGTCCATGGGTATGAACGAATTGTTGCGAATTAGTATTATCTAATGTTGTGTTATTTTCTTGCTTGGTATCAGGATGACCTGCTAACTCTGTTAGCGAATTCGCTTTATTGGAATGCAACTTATATACACCTGCGATGAACAGCATCGGAAACATACACACGACTGCTCCAGCACCAATACTCGCTAATGTTGAAAATCCCCAAGCATTCATAATACTCAATCCTGTCAAAGGACCAATTGACATGGCAAGACTGGTTGAAAGTCCAAAATAACCTATACCCTCACCAATTCGTTTGGGCGGAATAATTTGCGTAACTAATGTTGGGATGATGGTACTACCTACACCAAAGCCAAAGCCATACACCGCGCGCATCAATAATAGTGGGGTCACTGATTCAGGCAATGCACTTAATGCTGTTGATACAACTGCAACAATTAATCCTGTAGTTAATACGATATTTTTCGACCAACGTTTTATCCAGCGAACCGTCAAGAGTCTAGCAATAATCGCTGTAATCGCAAATGTACTGGTCGCAAGACTAACATGAAGATCTCCACCATTCAAATTACCTTTAATATGCATAGAGAATGATGCTAATAACATCTGTAAATTAAGAAATAATAAAAATGAAGCTAATGATAACGTAATAAATTGCTTCGTCCATAGGCGTGGCTTTTCAATTGCCATCGCTCCATTATTCAGAGTCATCCGTTGTCCATTCATGCTGCTTCATCTCCATCTTTTCGCTCTATCTACTTTACATGTACTGTTTATAACTCTTTGCTAAAGTAACTATTTAGCTCCATTAAATATTGCTTAAGCTGATCGTGAGACTCCACACCAATGCATGCCTTTACCTCTTCAGAAATGCTTTCTTCAATCGGAATGGTCTCTGCAATTAGTTGTCTTCCTTGATCAGTAGCATTAATTCGAAGTGATCGACGATCCACCTCATCCTCTTGACGTACAATAAACCCTTTATACTCAAGCTGATGTAAAATGCGGGTTATCGTTGGCTTATCTTTAAATGTACGGGCAGCAATCTCCTTCTGTATCATACCTTCATCATCTACGATATGGTACAGTACTGACCATTGCTCAGGAGTAATATCGTATGCTTTTAAGCGATGCATAAGTAATGCGGCAAGTTTGTTGTACGTTGCTCCGAGAAGAAAACCAACTGACATAAGCGGTTTATTCACTTGTTTTTCCATATTAATACTCCGTTCCAATATTAGTTGTCTAGACAATTATATACTTATAAAATGATTACTGCAACCTAATGATGATTGTTAATTACCATAACAGCTTTAATTAACGTAACAAATAATGTATGTGGATAACTTATTTTTTCGTCAAACACGGAAAAATATGCAGCAACTACACACAATATGTGCATAGCTGCTGCATAAGTTATCTTCATTTTCATTTTACCCACTATATATTGTAATAAAAATCTTATTTTCCGACCTTTATACACATCATGTTGATAGTTCTGTGTATAAGGTTTGAATTCGCTAGAACTTACTCCACTCTCCACAGATTTCAACGATGACCCCTGCATAGATTTGCGCTGCCAGTAATAAATGTTTTCACGAATGGTGATACTGCAGAATGCGTTTCTATTTTTAATCCGTATATTGTTGAATATCTTGTTGTTCTACCTCACATTGTTCAATGATGTATGGTACTCTACCGTCTTCCTTAATAGATTTGAAGCGAACACGCTGCAAGCTCAAGCGCTTCACATTACGTATATCCATAAACGTTGTCCTACTCCAATCAGGGGAATAGTTTTCTGATACTTTTTCTGGATGATCATTACGCATATCATATACTTTCGGATATTCAGTTGGTATAGTCTGGATGTCTACCCCGCCAATCGTCGTATACATAATATTATGTAATGCTATATCTTTGATGGGATAATTTTCATTCGCATCGATTCGAATCCCATTAAACGACGGTGAACCCATAATATCATCTTTAAAGCGATAATGTATTTTGTTCATTTCCTCATCGTCTGTTGCAATCATATCTGTAATAAAAATACGCTCCATTTTACCAATCTCGGGCATCTCAAGTAAATCTATAGATGAACCAATAATATCAAATCGATTATTTAATATAATAAATATCGGTCTTGTTACATTTTTCATCGTCAGTCCCGTTATCACAATATCCGATATACTTCCCCCTTCAGTACATTCTATCTTCACACCCTCGCGCCATACATTT
>DXHF01000366.1 GCA_019113605.1 Candidatus Paenibacillus intestinavium | reverse complement strand
GAAAGAGGACAGTGCATTGTCTCATTTACAGCGATTGTCACAGGAAGTCGGATATACCAAAACAACGGCATCTGTAACGAATCAGCAGGAGGTAACTACTGGAGCTGAGGGCGATGAAGTACAAAGTCAACCAACAACAGCGTTAGCGATGTTGAAAGCTGATAATGTGAAAGATTTCTTACCTCAATTAGCGAAAGCCGGAGCATCAACACCTTCTGCATTCGTACTAGCTAGTGAGTTTGCTGACACGATGAAAGGTCTTATTGTAGAGAAGTTTAATATCTCTTCGTTGAATGGTGTGACAGAAGCAAGACTAATGCTGACGCCTGAAAATTTGGGTCATGTTGATGTTAGAATATCTATGCAAAATGGTATTTTGACGGCAATATTCCAGGCTGAAACAGCGATGGGTAAAGATGCATTGGAAAATCAAATGGTACAGTTACGTGCTTCTCTAGCGTCTCAAGGAATTACGGTTGAGAAAATTGAAGTAACGCAAGGTGCATTTGCAGCGCAACTATCGCAACAGCAGAAGCAAGGTAGTCAACAACATTTACAAGATCAGAATAGTCAGAAACGTAATCATGGCGATGAAAATTTTGAAGAAGAGTTGGTTACGAATGCGTCACATCGAGAGCTAGGCTACGGTCGTGCAGTCAATGAAATGGTGTAATACACCCAATTGTTGAATGGAGGTGAAAATAATGACAAGTTCAGTTACGTCAGTATGGCCAAACTATGATAAATCTAATGTAAGTAAAGCGGCTGCAAAATCGAATGAATTGGGTAAAGATCAGTTTCTTAGCATTTTAGTTGCCCAGCTTCGTAACCAAGATCCTATGAATCCGATGAGTGATACAGATTTCATTGCTCAGATGGCTCAATTTACATCTGTTGAGCAGCTATCGAATATGGCAGGCGAACTTGCGTTGATCCGTCAGAACATTGGATCTGCTTCTAGCTTAATTGGAAAAACAGTTACTTGGAATGAATTTGATGAAACTGGCAAAGTAATTCAAAGAAGTGGCGTAGTAGATTCAATTATTTCACAAGATGGTTTACTGTATGTTGAAGTCGGCGGTGCACGCGTAGGTATTGACTTTGTTGGTCAAATTTCAGAGACAAAGCTTGATGCAGTTGAGCCCGATGAATCTACAGAAGAAACTCCTGAAGTTGCTGAAGGCGGTTCTAATGAAACATCTGTGGATGACTCTTCTAACGGAGAGGTGACACCATAATGAGTGATATTATTAAAGTCGGTCACTTATACCCGATGCAAGTTAATCCAGCTACATTATCAAATAGTGCTCGTGGACAACAATCCGCGGAAACGACGAAGTTTGCTGATGTATTGGATGGAGCAATGTTGAAGTTCAGTCATCATGCTGAACTACGAATGGCCCAAAGAGGTATTAAACTGCCAAGTGAAGGTTTAACGCAAATTAGTCAAGCAGTAGATTCGGCAGCTCAAAAAGGTGCCAAAGATTCATTGATCGTCTATCGCGATATCGCGATGATCGTGAATGTACCTACTAGAACAGTTGTGACGGCACTTGATGGCGGACAACTTAAAAGTAATGTGTTTACCCAGATAGATAGTGCGATCATCTTGAATTAGGCTGGACCGATAAGGGAGCCTCTAGCTGTTGACCGATTGATGCAGCTAATAATAAGAACTTGGGAGGATTATATAAATGCTAAGATCGATGTATTCTGGTGTTTCAGGAATGAAAGGCTTTCAAACAAAACTTGATGTCATTGGTAACAACATTGCAAACGTAAATACTGTAGGATTCAAAGCTGGCCGCGTCATGTTCTCAGATATTTTGAGTCAATCAATTAGTGGTGTTACCGCACCGGAGGAAGGAACAAGTGGTGGTGTTAATGCGAAGCAGGTTGGTCTAGGCGTTACAATCTCTGCTATTGATACGATTCATAGTCCTGGTAGTGCGATGACGACGAATCAACCGACAGATTTGCGAATTGATGGCGACGGGTTCTTCGTTGTTTCTGCTGGCGACGGAACAGAGCAGATGTTAACTCGTGCAGGTAACTTCGTACTTGACGGTAATCGTCAGCTTGTTAATGGTGATGGACTATTCGTACTTGGATCAGATGGCGCACCAATTATACTAGATGAAGAAATTACAGCCTTCTCTATTGCTCAAGATGGTACTGTTATCGGTGTAACTGCTGATGGTCAAGTAGAAGTAGCTCAGATTGGTGTTGTTAAGGTAGTGAATCCAGGTGGCTTAGAGAAGCTTGGTGGTAGTTTGTACCGTATGACAGTGAATGCTAATCCCGACGGTGAGATGGAAATTGTCGCACCTAATGATGCTGAGCTAGGTACAGGTGCAATTATTGCAGGACAATTAGAAATGTCTAACGTCGATCTAACATCTGAATTTGCAGAAATGATTATAGCACAACGTGGTTTCCAGGCTAACTCAAGAATCATCACTACTTCCGATGAAATCTTACAAGAAGTCGTTAACTTGAAACGATAATCACTTAATAGTTAATAGGGGGGTCTAATGATCTCCCTATCTACAGGAGGGGTGTATATGATTACGTTGACGCGAATTAATGGTCAAAAAGTGACGGTTAACGCGCTACTTATTGAGTTGGTTGAAGAGGCTGCTGATAGCGTTATTACGTTAACAACGGGTAATAAAATCGTAGTGAAAGAAAAGACAGCCGATATTGTAAGTCTTAATCAGCAGTTTCTTCAAACAATTGGCCTTGTTGCTGCGGCCCAAAAGATTGAACATACAAAGGAGCCTTTGCGATGAAAAAGATGCTGCCATGGTTAATTACCATATTGTTGTCGATTACATTAATTGCAGTTGTTGGTGTAGTCGTATACAAAACAATGTTTGCAGATGATTCTGCTAAAACAGCTGAAAATGAACCAGTGAAAGTTGAAGTATTAAGTGCAGAAAAACGTGTTGAAGTAACATCTAAGTTAACTGAATTTAGAAGGAATCTGAAAGAACCGAAGGATATGGTAATTATTAGTTTTGCTTTCCAATTAGATGATAAGAAGACAAAAGCGAGCTTCGATCAACTATTAGAAATTGAAATTAAACCAATCATCAGTAGAACTTTGGCTGATATGACTGCCGAAGATCTGAATGGTTCCCAAGGTGAGGATAACCTAGAAGCTAAATTGCTAAATCTTATTAATCCGATTTTACCAAAAGGAAAACTAGTAAAAGTTGAGATTACAGACTTTATGATTGCGAAAATCTAGCTACTAGAGAATTTCCTCTAAGGAGGTGAGAGACATGGTTGATGTTTTATCTCAAAATGAGATTGATGCATTATTAGCGGCATTATCATCAGGTGAGATGGATGCAGAGGACTTGAAAAAAGAAGAAGTTACGAAAAAAGTACGTGTGTATGATTTTAAGCGAGCCGTTCGATTCTCGAAAGATCACATTAGAAGCTTAACAAGAATTCATGAAAACTTTGCAAGGTATTTGACAACTTACTTCTCTGCTCAACTTAGAACTTTTGTTCAAATTAATGTTGTTGACGTAGAGCAATTACCTTATGACGAGTTCATTCGATCTATCCCCAAAATGACAATTCTAAATATTTTTGAGGCTGATCCATTGGAAGGTCGTATGGTTCTAGAAGTAAACCCAAATGTAGCGTATGCAATGCTTGATCGTTTGCTTGGTGGACCAGGTACAGCACCAGCGAAAATGAATTCTCTCACTGAAATTGAAACGATTGTTATGGAAAAAGTTTTTTCAAGAGCATTCGATAGCTTACAAGAGGCTTGGAAAACAATTATCGATATTAAGCCAAGACTAGAAGCGCTTGAGACTAATCCACAATTTATGCAAGTGGTTTCACCCAATGAAACTATTGCATTGATTACATTCAGTACGAAAATTGGGGATACAACAGGAATGATTAACTTATGTATTCCACATGTCGTATTGGAACCAATTATGCCAAGATTGTCTGTACATCATTGGTTTGTGTCACAGAAAAAAGAACGTATACCAGAGGAAGTTGAGATGCTTGAGCATCGAGTTAAGAAAACTAAGTTGCCAATAATTGCTGAGCTTGGTGAAGCATCGATTACAATACAAGAATTTTTAGGTCTTGCTCAAGGTGATGTTCTAACATTAAATAAACCTGTTGATGAAGGGCTTAAAATAAGAGTTGGAGAAAAGATTAAATTCACCGGAAGTCCAGGATCAATTAAAGATCGCATAGCGATTCAAATTGATGAGATTTTGAATGAAGGGGCGGAAGAAGATTATGACGAGTAAAGATTATTTGTCTCAAGAGGAAATCGATGCGTTGCTTCGTCAATCCTCAAGCGAACCTGAAGAAACGGCAGTAGTAACAGAAGCAACTTCAGAGGTAGCGCTGGAAAGTTTCCTTACAGCGATGGAACAGGATGCGCTGGGTGAAATTGGTAATATTACATTTGGTAGTGCGGCAACTGCTCTTTCTACATTGCTTGGTCGCAAAGTGGATATTACGACACCTACAGTATCACTAGTGCGCAAAAGCGAACTTGGAGATATATTCCCTAAACCTCATGTTGCAGTAAGTGTTGAATATGTTGATGGTTTTGAAGGTATTAACTAATTGGTTATTCGTACGAAGGACGCTCAAGTCATTGCTGATCTGATGCTTGGTGGTGAAGGAACTGTACTAAATGAGGAATTGAATGAGATTCATATTTCTGCAGTTCAAGAGGCGATGAACCAGATGATGGGCTCATCTGCAACGTCCATGTCGACGATTTTCAATCGATTAGTTAATATATCACCACCTGGTATTGATATATTAGATGTAGCAAGTGGTGATGGTTT
>DXHF01000365.1 GCA_019113605.1 Candidatus Paenibacillus intestinavium | reverse complement strand
CGCTAATGATTAAGTTTGTTCGTAGTGTGGGCTATGCATTAGAAGGAATTTGGTATGGCGTTTCAACACAACGAAATATGAAAATCCATTTGACAGTGGCACCAATAGTTCTTATACTAGGTGCCATTGTTTCACTTACACGGGTAGAATGGGGTATCATTATTTTGGTTATTGCTGCAGTAATTAGCTTAGAGTTAGTTAATACAACAATTGAAGCATTAGTCGATCTTGTAAGCCCACAGCATCAGCAACTAGCAAAAGTAGCGAAGGATGTTGCTGCAGGTGCTGTTCTAATTATGGCAATTGCCTCTGTCTGCATCGGCTGCATCGTAATTGTACCGAAGCTATGGATATTAGTCTTCTAAACTGAGTAAACAGCGAAGCATAATCAACGTGCTTACAACCGAGGGGGGATAAAGATGGAGTTAGCAATACAACAGAAGCTACTCTCCCAAGCAAAGGAAGCGATGAAGCTTGCGTACGTACCCTACTCACAATTTCGAGTGGGAGCGGCCGTTTTAGATCAGAATGGACGTATCCATCTTGGCTGTAATATTGAGAATGCAGCGTATGGACCTACGAATTGTGCGGAGCGCACTGCACTTTTCAGTGCCATTGCTGCGGGCGTTGCGCCAAGAACATTTACTGCGATTGCAGTTGTAGGAGATACGATTGATCCGATAACTCCTTGTGGTGTTTGTCGTCAAGTGATGATAGAGTTATGTAATCCGGACACATTAGTCATGATGGGCAATTTAGCTGGAGAATGTAATGTAATGACGGTGCAGGAGTTGCTTCCAGGTGCATTTACACCTACATCTCTTGAGAGGTAATTCAAACATCAGTTTTTGATAACGATAGGTATGCTGACGTCGAATTATTCGACATCCAATATAAAATATAAAGAACGTTTTAGGAGGAGCAATAATTAATGAGTCAACAAGGAAATAACAGCAAGAATAAATTTCGCTCGGGCTTTGTAGCGATTATCGGTAGACCGAATGTAGGTAAATCTACGTTAATGAATAATCTTATCGGCCAAAAGATTGCGATTATGTCGGACAAGCCACAAACGACTCGTAACAAAATTCATGGTGTATATACGAAGGATAATATGCAAATTGTATTTCTTGATACACCAGGTATTCATAAACCGAATTCCAAACTTGGAAATTACATGATGAAATCAGCGGAAAGCGCACTGCGTGAAGTTGAAGCGGTGATGTTTCTAATTGATGCATCAGAGCCAATTGGCGGTGGCGATCGTTATATTATTGAACAATTGCAAAAGGTTAAAACGCCGGTCTTTTTAGTAATTAATAAATTAGATAAAGTTGAACCAGAATCGTTAATGAAAACAATTATGAAATATAAAGATTTATATAACTTCGCTGAGATCGTACCTATTTCTGCATTAAAAGGAAATAACACTGAAACATTAATGGAACAGCTTGGGAAATATTTGCCGGAAGGGCCGCAATATTATCCAGCAGATCAAGTGACGGATCATCCTGAACAATTTGTCTGTGCAGAAATGGTACGTGAGAAGATTTTACATTTAACTCGTGACGAAATTCCACATTCTATTGCAGTTAATATTGAAGATATGCGTGTGCAGGACAATGGAGTTGTCTATATTGGTGCGGTAGTATTTGTTGAACGCGATTCACAAAAAGGAATCATTATTGGTAAACGTGGAGCACTTCTGAAGGAAGTTGGCCAAAACGCGCGTATTGATATTGAGAACTTACTTGGTTCAAAAGTGTTCCTTGAAATTTGGGTGAAGGTTAAGAAAGATTGGCGCAATCAGGACAGAGTATTGAATGATCTTGGGTTCAAGCACGATTAGCAAATGACGTAATTTACTAAGGATAGTTTTCGCTAAATTGTTCATCCTAATACCATCTGGAGTAGCATTTCCAAGGGCGGAAAGGATGGATACGAATGAGAGAATTTTCGTGGAAATATTTTGCGTTAACCGGGGATGTCGAATCTTACTTGCTGTTCAAAGCAATGGAGGAGCAACAAGATTCGATCAATACCGATGTAATTGGTATTCAGGATGATGTAGAAGAATTACCGCTTGAAGACGGGCAGTTGTAACTCTTCAAGTGCGTTAACTTTTGATCGTCTGTGGTTGGGGGAAGCAATAAAATGCTGTATCGAGTTGAAGGTGTCGTAATAAGAACGATGGACTATGGTGAGACACATAAAATAATAACGCTCATTACGAATAATTCTGGTAAGGTAGGCGTGCTTGTTCGCGGTGCCAAAAAGGTCCGTAGCAAGCATGCTTCGCTTGCACAGCCTTTTACATATGGAGAGTTCTCATTTGTGCGAAATACAGGATTAGGCACATTACAAACTGCTGAAATTATTTCCTCAAATCATGCTCTGCGGTCAGATCTTGATCTGTCTGCTCATGCATCCTACATTGCAGAATTAACCGATCGTGGTATTCTTGATGAAGAAGTGAATATTCAACATTTTGAACAGTTGAAAGCATGTTTTGCTGCACTCTCAGACGGTAAAGATTTCGAAGTAATTACTCAGCTGTATGAATTGAAAGTGTTGCAAATGACGGGGTATAGTCCTGTTGTTGAAGAGTGCATTCATTGTGGTAATCATGTGGGTCCATTTAAAATGTCGTTCTATTCAGGTGGAATTGTGTGCTCCAGATGCTCATCTAATGATGCTTCTCTAATACTGATTAGTGATTCTGCACTAAAACTACTCAGATTTTTCAAAGGAATAGATATGCGTAGAATAGGAAATGTTTCGGTTTCGACAGAAACGAAAAAGGAATTAACAATACTTATTCGTGGTTTAATCGATGCGCAATTAGGATTGAAGTTGAAATCTCGACAGTTCTTGGATAACTTAGGCAAATTAGTTTGACATTTGTCCCGTTGTTGAATAGAATATGAGAATATCAATATGAGGCAATGAAAGAGAAGCGTATAGATGTGTTCGCTCAACAAGCGAGTTAGGGATAGTGAAAGCCTAACAGGTCGAGCTCAATACGTGGCGCTCTGGAGCCGTTCGAATGAAAGTGGATTATTCAGTAGAATAGTCAAGTAGGGTGGAACCGCGGGAATAGAACTCTCGTCCCTATGTCTGGTAACAGGCGTAGAGGCGAGAGTTTTTTTGTTTGCCAAGATGACCTGACCTATTGTAGTTCTACGCAAGGAGCTCGACTATATAATGAAAAGATTAAGGGGTTGAACGTGAATGAATTTTCAAAACATGATTTTAACACTGCAACAATTTTGGGCAGAGCAGAACTGTATTTTAGTACAGCCGTATGACGTTGAAAAAGGTGCAGGAACGATGAATCCAATGACATTTCTACGCTCAATTGGACCTGAGCCATGGAATGTAGCTTACGTAGAGCCATCTCGTCGTCCAGCAGATGGTCGTTATGGTGAGAACCCTAATCGTCTTTATCAGCATCATCAATTCCAAGTTATATTGAAGCCATCACCTGACAATATTCAGGAGTTATATCTTGAAAGCTTGAAGCGTCTTGGTATCGACGCAAGAGAGCATGACATCCGTTTCGTCGAAGACAACTGGGAATCTCCAACGCTAGGTGCTTGGGGTCTTGGCTGGGAAGTTTGGCTTGATGGTATGGAAATTACACAATTTACGTATTTCCAACAAGTTGGTGGTATTGATATGAGTCCGATTGCAGTTGAAATAACTTATGGTATGGAGCGTCTAGCTTCATATATTCAACAAAAAGATAATGTGTTTGATCTTGAGTGGGTAGAAGGCGTTACGTATGGCGATGTATTCCACCAACCGGAATTTGAACATTCCAAATATACATTTGAAACTTCAGATACAACGATGTTATTCTCTTTGTTCAATATGTATGAGGAAGAGGCTAAGAAAACAATGGAGCAAAGTCTTGTATTCCCAGCTTATGATTACGTATTGAAATGTTCCCATACATTCAACTTGTTAGATGCACGTGGCGCAATTAGTGTTACTGAAAGAACAGGCTACATTGGTCGTGTCCGTAATTTGGCCCGCTCGATTGCTGCAACATACCTAGAGGAACGTGAACGACTAGGATTTCCGTTATTGAAGGAAGGAGAGAAATAAGATGGCTAAAAACTTATTACTAGAGCTTGGCTTGGAAGAAGTTCCAGCTCGTTTTGTACGCGGCGCAATGGAGCAATTACAACAAAAATTCGAAAAATGGTTAGTTGACCATCGCATTTCTTTCACAGCAATTAATAGTTATGCAACTCCTCGTCGACTTGCTTTAATTGTTACAGATGTAGCAGACAAGCAAAGTGATATAGAAGAAGAAGCAAAAGGACCAGCTCGTAAAATAGCTCAGGATGATGCAGGTAATTGGAGTAAAGCAGCACTAGGATTCGCACGTAGTCAAGGCGTTGAGCCGGAAGCGTTATACTTCCAAGAGCTTGCTGGTGTCGAATACGTATATGCGAAGAAAAGTAGTATCGGCGTAGAAACATCCAGTCTTCTTTCTCAAGGCTTCGTTGATGTAATACAATCGATGTCCTTTCCGAAAAATATGCGTTGGGGCAATTATGAGATGCGCTTCGTTCGTCCAATTCGTTGGATGATTGCGTTATTTGGTAATGATGTTGTTGATTTCGAACTTGCTGGTGTAGCTACTGGACGCATTTCTCGCGGACATCGTTTCCTAGGAGAAGAAACTACAATTGATAATGCTAGCGATTATGTTGCTAAGCTTCGAGCGCAATCTGTCATTGTAGATGTAGAAGAGCGCAAGCAATTAATAGTTAAGCAGATTAAAGCACTTGCAACAGAGAAAAGTTGGGAAATTGCGATCAAGGATGATTTGCTAGAGGAAGTATTATTCCTTGTTGAATATCCAAGCACATTGTTTGGCACATATGATGAATCGTACCTGCAGATTCCGCAAGAAGTTCTAATTACTTCGATGCGTGAACATCAACGTTACTTCCCGGTATTAGATCAATCTGGTAAGCTGCTACCTTTCTTTGTAACTGTGCGCAATGGTGATACTCACTCAATTGATGTTGTTGCTAAAGGTAACGAAAAAGTGCTTCATGCTCGTCTGTCTGATGCGAAATTCTTCTATGAAGAAGATCATAAATTAACGATTGAGGCGGCATTAGCGAAGCTTGAAAATATTGTGTACCATGAGGAACTAGGTTCAGTTGGTGATAAGGTGCGTCGTACTGTAGCTACTGCCAATCTTATTGCTGAGCAATTACAAGTGGATGCATCCATTCAAACGAAGGTAGAACGTGCAGCAGCTATTTGTAAATTCGATCTAGTATCGCAAATGGTTTATGAGTTCCCAGAGCTGCAAGGTATTATGGGCGAGGATTATGCGAATCGACTTGGCGAAGAAACTGAAGTTGCTAAAGCGATTAATGAGCATTATCAGCCACGCTTCTCAGGTGATCTAGTTCCATCACAAACGGTGGGCGCAATTGTCAGTCTTGCCGATAAGATAGATACGATTGTCGGATGTTTCTCGATTGGTATCGTACCAACAGGGTCTCAGGATCCATATGCACTACGTCGTCAAGCAGCGGGTATTGTACAAATTTTATTAGCGCATGATCTTTCATTATCATTGAAGCAGCTATTTGAGCTTAGTCTAGCTGTTCATGAACAGCGTGGAATGAAGCGTGCGATTGATGAAATTGCGAAAGATTTGCAAGATTTCTTCGGATTACGAGTGAAAAATTGGTTATCTGAGCAAGGTGCTAAATACGATGTCATCGATGCGGTTATGGTTGCAGGCTTCAGTGATTTGCTGCTTACGAAGAACCGTGCGAAAATTTTAATGAAGCAATTGGAGCAATCGCATAAAGCGAGTTTCAAAAATAATGTAGAAGCATTTAACCGTATATGCAATTTGGCTTCCAAAGCTGAATCGAAGCAAGTAGATGAGTCATTATTCCAAGAAGCTTCAGAACAAGCATTATTTACTGCTTGGAACAATGTACATCCTCAATTTGTTGAGCAGATGTCTAAGCGTAATGTAGAAGCGGCTTATGAGTTACTTTCATCGTTAACCGAAGCAATCGTTGCTTACTTTAATTCGGTTATGGTTATGGCAGAAGATGCTGCAGTGAAACGTAATCGTCTAGCGACACTTGCATTAATAGCAGATGATATTCATCAAATCGCTGATCTTTCCAAATTAGTCTGGTAAGGTAGTTCAAAAAATGGACTTTGATAACGATGTAGTGCTAACGTAGTGTATTCGGCATCGCATCTGAAACGAACTTGGAAAGTACGGTTCGCGTGTACCAGGAACGTACACTTACGCTTCCGCCTTTCTCAAGTAGCGTTTCACCTGCTCGGTTCTGAAAGCCCACTTTTTGAACCTTTATTGGAATGGGAAGTTCAAAAAGCAGACAACAAAAAGCAAAGCATATGCTTTTGAAGTAACGTTTCATTGCAATGAAGCATGTTCAAGGAGTTATCAATAAGTTGTAGGAGCGATTATTAATGCCAGATACACAATCTGATGTCATTGTTTATGTTGTTTCAGATGCAGCGGGAGATACTGGCGAGCTTGTAGTAAGAGCAGCTATTGCACAATTTCATCCTATTCATGCCGATATTCGTAGAGCGCCATTCGTAACGAATGAAGCTGCCATTGATCAGGTAGCTTTAAAAGTGAAGCAGTTAGATGCTATTGTGATGTACACGCTTGTCATTCCGCATTTACGTGAGCGAATGAAGATGTTAGCTGAGCAATTCGACATTCAAGCGATTGATCTGCTTGGTCCCTTTATTGAAACGCTAGAAACTCGGACGGGGAAAAAATCTCGTGAAGAGCCTGGTCTTAACCATGTTCTTGACGCAGATTATTTCAAAAAGGTTGAAGCGGTAGAGTTTGCCGTCAAATATGATGATGCGAGAGATACTTCAGGAGTAAGAAAGGCTGATATCGTTCTTATTGGGGTGTCTCGTACATCTAAAACTCCTTTATCTATGTATCTTGCGCATCAGAAGTTTAAAGTGGCCAACGTTCCGCTTGTCCCTGAGATCAAACCACCTGACGAATTATTTCAAGTGAATAGCTCTAAAATAATCGGTTTAACAATAGACTTGAATTATTTGAACATTATACGAAAAGAACGTTTAAAAGCATTAGGTTTACCAGATACAGCCTCTTATGCTACAACAGAGCGGATAAAGTATGAACTTAATTATGCTACATCCATTATGGAGCGAGTCCAATGTACTGTTATTGATGTATCTCATCGTGCAGTAGAAGAAACAGCAAGTCTTATTATGGAAAAGATCAGAAAAGGTTAATTCATGATAAAAGGATTTTATACCGATATATCGTATATAATAACTAATACATTATATTTGAGCCTGCGATATCTAAGAAGGTGAATAAGTTGAAAATTATCGTTGATGGTGATGCATGTCCAGTCAAAACTGAAATCATCGAAACTGCTCGAAAATTTCAGACATCAGTATGTATGGTTGCATCATTCGATCATCGTCTGCCTGATGTACCCGATGTGGAAATGATTCAAGTAGACCGAAGCGATCAATCCGCTGATATGTATATTGCTAACTATGTAAAAAGAGGTGATATTGTAATTACGCAGGATTTCGGACTGGCATGTATTGTTATGGCAAAACATGCGATTACGATCTCATTTCGTGGAGAACAATATACTGAGGACAACATTGACTACTTATTAGAGCGGAGAGCGGAATCAGCGAAAAGACGTAGACAAGGCATACGTAGCAAGGGTCCAAAGCCATTTACAGATGAAGATAGGAAAAGGTTTCAACAAAAGCTGACAAATATTTTAGATAATTAGCAGGAGAACTGTGAAGTTTAGCGAATATTATTATGGTGTTAATAGTGAAGGTGATGAACTATGGCTGGAGACTTAATACCAGATGAAGTCATTGATGCAGTAAGAAGTCATCATGACATTGTAGAAGTGGTCGGGAAATACGTTCATTTAACTAAAAACGGTAAATATATGAAGGGGTTATGCCCATTTCATTCTGAAAAGACTCCTTCATTCACTGTTACCCCTGAGTTACAAATTTATCATTGCTACGGCTGCGGTAAAGGAGGTAACGTGATTCGATTCGTCGAAGAAATGGAGGGATATACGTTTCCGGAAGCTGTACGAATGCTTGCGGAAGATGCAGGACTACCAATCACGTGGTCTTCTAACACTAGTGCTCACTCTCATGCACAAGATAGTATTCGTCACAAAATTATTGAGGCTCATGAACTAGCTATTAAGTTCTATCATTATTTGTTGAATAACACACAACAAGGTGCTGATGCCAAAAATTATTTACTATCGCGAGGATTGAGTGATAAGCTGATTGATCAATTTATGATCGGCTTTGCACCAAGTGATTGGGACATTTTGACGCGGTTTTTAACAGGTCGCGGCTTTGAACCTGCATTATTGGAAAAAGCCGGATTGATTTCTACGAAAAATGACGGGACGAACTATTTTGACCGTTTTCGTAGTCGGATTATGTTTCCGATCTGGGATCGAAATGGTAAAGCTATCGCATTTGGCGGTAGAATAATCGGAGAAGGACAACCTAAATATTTGAATTCTCCAGAAACGATGCTGTTCACGAAAAGTAAAATGCTCTACAACTTAAATCTAGCGAGACCTGCCATCAAAAAGTCGAAGCAAATTGTGCTATTCGAAGGATATATGGATGTTATAAAGGGGTGGTCTGCAGGAGTAAGTAATGGAGTTGCTACACTCGGAACAGCATTGACAGATGAACATACTTTGTTGTTGAAGCGTCATGCAGATGAGGTTATTGTTTGTTATGATGGCGATTCAGCTGGACAAGCAGCTGTCTACAAATCCATTCCCTCATTAGAAGCGGCAGGTATTGTAGTCAAAGTAGCTTTACTTCCGAAAGGCATGGATCCGGATGAATATATAGAAGCATATGGAGCAGAAAATTTTCTCTATCAAGTAATAGAAGAAGCTGTCTCAGTTACAAAATTTAAGCTTATATATTCTAGAAAGAACCATATACTTTCTAAAGAAGAAGGCAAACGGGAATATATCGTTGATGCCATAAAAATTGTTGCGGAGTTAGATTCATCTACTGAGCGAGAAATTCATCTGAAGGAAATGTCAAAAGAATTTGAACTATCTTTGGATGCTTTGAAGCAGGATTGTAATGAATATCGAATTCAACAGCAAAATTTAAAGCCTCAAAGGGATAATAACCAAGTTTCGTGGAATAATGGTAGGAATGAAAAGCGGAAAACAGAGATACGCTCGACTGTATTGCCTGCCTACGTGAATGCAGAACGTCGCTTATTGCATATTATGATGCGAGATCGCGATGTTGCCATGGCGGTCCATGATAAATTGGGTGATTCCTTTAACGTATATAATCATGTAGCGTTAGCTGCATATTTATATGCGTACTATGCATCAGGTTATGATGCAGATGCTTCACGCTTTATGGCTACTTTGGAAGATGAGCAGCTAGAGCGAACAGCATCTGAATTGTTGATGATGGACGGTGGATTCCCGTTCGATGATGACATTATGAATGCTTGGATACAAGATATACGTAAAGTTCCGAGACAGCAAGAGCTAGAACAGAAAACAGAGTTAATGGTACGTGCCGAACGTGCTGGTGATGCCATGTTAGCAGCGCAATTAGGTAAAGAGATTATATCCCTAAAAAGAGATCTATAGCACGATCATAGTTAATTTCTAGGGAGGAGGGAGTCGGAAAATGGCGAATGATCAGCATACTGAATTAGATACTGAGCAAAAGTTAGATCACGCGAAGGATCAACTAATTGAAATAGGTAAGAAAAAATCTTCATTAACGTATAAAGAGATAATGGAGAAATTAGCTCCCTTCGATCAGGAACCAGAGCAAATCGATGAGTTTTTCGAGCAATTAGATGACCTTGGTATTGAGGTATTGAACGAAAAAGAAGAAGTAAACCCTCTTGCTCCTACGGGAGATGATCAGGAGCGTGAAGAAAAGGATGACTTTAATTTTGACGATGATCTAGCGTTACCGCCAGGTATCAAAATTAATGACCCTGTACGTATGTATCTTAAGGAGATTGGTCGAGTTCCATTACTATCTTCAGAAGATGAGATTGAACTTGCTATTCGGATTGAAAAGGGTGACGAAGAAGCGAAAAAACGTTTGGCAGAAGCGAACTTGCGACTTGTTGTAAGTATCGCAAAACGCTATGTTGGACGTGGAATGCTTTTCCTTGACTTAATTCAAGAGGGTAATATGGGGCTACTTAAAGCAGTTGAGAAATTCGACTACGAGAAGGGCTTTAAATTCAGTACGTATGCTACATGGTGGATTCGTCAAGCTATTACACGAGCGATTGCTGACCAAGCTCGTACGATTCGTATTCCTGTTCATATGGTAGAAACGATCAATAAACTAATTCGTGTTTCACGTCAATTGTTACAAGAATTAGGACGCGAACCAACTCCAGAAGAAATTGCTGCTGAGATGGAATTAAGCACAGAAAAAGTTCGGGAAATTATGAAAATCGCTCAAGAGCCTGTATCGCTTGAAACACCAATTGGTGAAGAAGATGATTCTCATCTTGGCGACTTTATTGAGGACCAAGAAGCACTAGCACCTGCGGATGCTGCTGCTTATGAATTATTGAAAGAGCAGCTTGAAGATGTACTAGACACATTAACAGAGCGTGAAGAAAATGTACTTCGCCTTCGTTTTGGTCTAGATGATGGTCGTACACGTACATTAGAAGAAGTTGGTAAAGTTTTCGGTGTAACTCGTGAACGTATTCGTCAAATCGAAGCAAAAGCGCTTAGAAAGCTTCGTCATCCAAGCCGCAGCAAACGTCTTAAAGATTTCCTTGAATAGATGATATATGACGAGATGACCTTTCTGCGCTGCAGTTAGGTCATTTTCTCAATAAAGCTAAGGAAAGGAATATGTGCATGAAAGCTGAACGCAGAACGATTATTGTTCGAGAAATTGAACATTGGCGACGATCGAAATTATTGCCAGACCATTATTGCGATTTTTTAATTAATTTGTACGCTGATCCAGTAGCGGCTCCCAAATCGGAGGTGCCAGAGCATCTCGTAGGTAAAGCAATTATGGCTGTGTCTCAAGCAACAGGAAAACAATGGTTTCTAACATTTGGAATTTTCACCTTGATTTCGTTTGTTGTGCTTTATTTTAGCGTTTTTCACATTGTATTGCAAATCGCTCTCATCTTAGTTGGAACGGCGCTATTATTATGGCTTGGAGAAAGAATTAGGAAGAATAATGCACCGATCGGATTTTTAACGATTACAGTGGGTCATTTATTATTTTTATCTGGTGGATTATATATGATTCATGATCATGAATTTACAGGTTGGTATTGGAATGGCGGCTTAATCGTTATTTGCGCACTCATTTGGATTATATATGGAATTAAACAAAAATTAAGTGCTCTGCACTTTAGTGGCTGGCTCGCATTTCTTTTAGCCTATTCGTTAATGTTGTATCAGCTTACAACAGCTCAAGCGTGGTACGAGGTTCAACTGTACTGGGTTCCGCTAGCTATTCTATATGGTTGGTTATCATGGTTTGTTCATCGCTTTAGCAAGCCTGTAGCGGGCGTGATGTTATTAACAGCAATCTTTACTTGGTTCATGCCTGAAATGTTCCAATTTATGTTCATTGATCAAACAGACTTTCTTCATCTTCAACTTATTGCTAAAATGATTACTGGTGGATTAACGTTATTTTTACTTCGAAAACAATGGATGGTGTGGGTAATTTAATGATTCAACTTTCAAAGAGACTTCAAACCGTTGCAAATTACATAACAGAAGGCAATAAAGTAGCAGATATCGGTTCTGATCATGCGCTATTGCCAGTATATCTCGTTCAGTCAGCGAAATGCCCATCGGCAATTGCTGGGGAATTGAATGAAGGACCGTGGCAAGCAGCGCGTAAGCAAATTGCGAATGCGGGCTTAACCGCGAAAATTGATGCTAGACGTGGTAATGGATTAGCTATTCTAGAGCAGAATGAAGTAGATACGGTTACGATTTGTGGCATGGGTGGCGTATTAATGTCTGACATTCTTGAAGCAGGTCTTCTAGCTGGTCAATTAGAAGGAGTAAAAGAATTAGTTCTTCAGCCTAATGTAGGTGAGGATACCGTTCGAAGCTGGCTCGTTCGGCATGAATGGGCACTTATCGATGAGAAGATTATCGAGGAAGATGGTAAAATCTACGAAGTGCTTTATGCCATCAAATCTGTAGATGCACAACAACATAATAAGCAATTATTTAGTAGTACACATATGACATTGCCATTGAGCGATACGATGAATAAAGCAATGATGTTCAAAATGGGACCACATCTGTTGCCTAAACGTGATAAAGTGTTGCTGAAAAAGTGGAAATCTGAATTACAAAAGCTTGATTACATTATCAATTCGCTGCAGCTATCTACTCTAGATTCTGCAAAAGCGAAGCTTGAAGCTACAGAGAAAGAGAAAAATCACATTTCGGAGGTACTGGAATGGCTGTTCACGGACAAACAATAATACAATATATGGAGCAGTTCGCACCGAAGTATTATGCAGTTGAGCACGACAATATTGGATTGCAGCTCGGAACACTCGATAAAAAAATCGATACTGTACTCGTTACGCTTGATGTTACATTAGCGGTTGTCGAAGAGGCCATTTCTATTGGGGCACAATTAATTATTGCGCATCATGCGATCATTTTCAGACCTATTGCCAAAATAGATACATCAACGCCTGCCGGGAAATTGTATGAACTATTAATTAAAAATGATATTGCAGTATATATTTCACATACGAATCTTGATGTTGCAATTGGTGGCGTCAATGACTTATTAGCAGATGCTGCTGGGATGGTGCCAGATGGGCGTAAAACGCTTGAAACAACTTATGTCGATCCAATGTATAAACTAGTCGTATTCATTCCTCAGAAGTCCTTAGAAAACGTTCAGCAAGCAATATGGCGTGCAGGCGGGGGACATATAGGTAATTACAGTCATTGCAGTTATCAAACTGCGGGTGTAGGTACTTTTATGGCTGAAGAGGGTAGCAATCCTTCTGTTGGTAAGCAGGGTGAATTACATCAGGAGCAGGAAGTAAGATTTGAATGTATTGTACAAGGTAGCAATCAACGAAAAGTTGTGCAAGCGATGATTAAGGCACATCCTTATGAAGAAGTAGCTTATGATCTCATTCCAATTCATAATCAAGGTGTTCATTATGGTCTTGGGAGAAGTGGTGCGCTCGTTGAACCAACAACACTTGGTCAGTTAGCTGAGAAACTAAAAAAAGTTTATGGTGTGCCTACACTACGTGTTGTAGGTGAGCTTAATAAGCCGATCAAAAAAATCGCTGTACTCGGTGGTATGGGAGCCAAGTATGTGAAATCTGCGAAATTCTCAGGTGCTGACGTATTAATTACTGGAGATATAGATTTTCATACTGCTCAAGATGCGTTGGCAGATGGTATGACCATTATTGATCCTGGTCATCATATTGAGAAAGTTATGATTCAAGGCGTTGCAAGCTGGCTTACGAGTAAGTGCAGTAAAGAAAAAGCGGATGTGAAAATTGTAGCATCTTCCGTAGATACAGATCCTTTCATTTTTGTATAGATAGGTGGTTCAAAAAAGCGGGCTTGCAGATGCGATGTCGATTAAGCAACGAAGCAAAACCCAGTAACGTGTACGGTACGAGTACACGAGCGAACAATGCCGAAACTTTAAATAAAAGTTCAAAAAGCGGGCTTTCAGAACCGAGCAGGTGAAGCGCTACTTGAGAAAGGCGGAAGCGCAAGTGTACATGATTACGTACACGCGAACCGTACTTTCCAAGTTCGCTTCAGATGCGATGTCGAATACGCTCCGCCAAGCATACCCATCGTTATCAAAGTCCGCTTTTTGAATTTCCTAACCTTTACACTTGAGTTATTGCGGGGAAATAGGTA
>DXHF01000033.1 GCA_019113605.1 Candidatus Paenibacillus intestinavium | reverse complement strand
TGTGTTTTCGTAAATGGGTAATGTGCAGCTGCTTGATGAATTTTACATAATGAACGTGCAGTTCCACCAACTGCGATAAGTGGAAGCTCGGCATACTGAGAAATCCAATGATGTTTATTCAACTCAGTTATAACATCTTGCTGCATCGATTGTAGCTGTTGATCACTTAATCCTTGCTGACTATCATACTTTTTATTGAAGCTTACACAGCCGAACGAAAAGGAGAACGAGTGCACGATTTTCCGGTTAAGAAATAATGTGAGCTCGGAGGAACCTCCTCCAACATCGAGTAAAAATCCATTTTGAATATTTAATGAATTGGCCATGCCGAGAAATCCATATTTTGCTTCTTCTTCACCGGTAAGAATCCGAATTTGCAATCCAGTAGCTTCGTATATCCGCGCAATGATCGCTTGCTGATTGGTCGCATTACGAATAGCTGCTGTTGCGATTGGCACAAGTGAAACGAGCTTATGCTGTGAAGAAAGTAATGTGAATATTTGCAGTGTTTCAATGAGATCATTGATTCCAGCATCATTAAGCTCGCCTTGTTCGTTGATTTTACTGCTCAGTCGTGCGGAGCGCTTATTACCATCAACGACGCGGTGTGCACCATTGTCCGTCTTTTCGTATATTACAAGTCGAATAGAATTCGATCCGATATCGATAATACCATAACGTTGCGTCATAATTTCCCTCCTGCGTAACCATCATTATTACTTGCTCATAAGTTTATCACAATATGACAAAGCTTTTTATTTACTTTAATATAAATGTTCACATTTCTTTAAGAATTAATACGAAGTATGATATAATGTACAGGCTATGAAAATACATACTGATTCAATATATCAATGATAGCGATAAAGCATTTTTATCCTCGTTATTGTTCACTTTTCTGACAAAATCCTATATCATTGAATTTAGTGGTTATAGGTTAGTCCGATTTTCTAGCACTCACTCATTCAATAATAAAGGAGAGGGAACGATGACAGCAACAAAAGGTCTTGAAGGTATAGTAGCAGCACAATCATCCATCAGTTCTATTATTGATGGAATTTTGACATACCGTGGAATTGATATCGATGATCTCGCTGAGCATGCATCATATGAAGAAGTTGCCTATTTGCTTTGGTACGGTAAATTGCCAAATCGTGCAGAACTAGCAGATTTGCAACAAAGCCTAGATGAGTATGCAGCTATTCCAGTGGAAGTTATTGAAGGAATGAAGTTATATCCTAAAGATACAAATTCAATGGCGGCACTTCGTACAGCGGTTTCAAGTCTTGCTCTTTATGATACGTCAAGTAATGAAATGTCTCCATCAGCGAATATACTGAAAGCGATTAAATTACAAGCACAGCTACCTACAATTGTAGCCGCTTTTGCTCGTATTCGTGAAGGAAAAGAGCCTATTGCTCCAAAGCAAGGAGTTTCTATCGCTCACAATTTCTTATATATGTTAACTGGTGAAGAGCCTGCAGACGTTGCCGTGAGAGCATTAGACCAAGCGCTAGTTCTTCATGCCGATCATGAATTGAATGCATCTACCTTTGCTGCACGTGTAACTGTTGCGACTCTATCTGATATATATTCTGGTGTTACTTCTGCTATTGGAGCTTTGAAAGGACCACTTCATGGTGGTGCCAACGAGGCTGTAATGGTTATGCTAGAGGAAATCGGCTCCAAACAAAATGTGAATGCTTATATTGAAAAAGCTTTAGCAAATAAAGTGAAAATTATGGGCTTTGGTCATCGTGTATACAAAAATGGTGATCCACGCGCAAAACATTTACAAAAAATGTCTTATGAGCTTGGTAAACTTACAGGCAATATGGAACTTTATGAAATGTCAGTACTAATCGAGGAGCTTGTTACAGGTCAAAAAGGCTTAAAGCCGAATGTAGACTTCTATTCAGCTTCCGTCTATACAGCATTACAAATTCCTCGTGATTTGTTCACGCCGATATTCGCAATTAGCCGTGTATCTGGTTGGAGTGCTCACATTCTTGAGCAGTACGAGAATAACCGTTTAATTCGTCCACGTGCAGAGTATGTGGGACCAATCAATGCCAAATATATTAGCATCGATCAAAGGTAGTTCATAAAGCGGACTTTGATAACGATGATTAAGCTGACGAAGCGTAGTCGACGTCGCATCTGAAGCGAACTTGGAAAGTACGGTTCGCATGTACCAATAACGTACATTTGCGCTTCCGCCTTTCTCAAGTAACGCTTCACCTGCTCGGTTCTGAAAGCCCGCTTTTTGAACCTTCATTATAAGAGGTAGTTCAAACAGCACTAAAATATAGATTTAACCAATTTTAAGGAGGATTTTATTACATGTCACTATTTGAAAAATTCGCTATGCCTACTGAGGGCGAGAAAATTACAATCGAGAACGGCACTTTGCAAGTTCCAAATCAACCAATTATTCCTTTCATCGAAGGTGACGGAACTGGTCGTGACATTTGGGCAGCTTCCAAACGTGTACTTGATGCAGCTGTTGCAAAAGCATATAATGGCGACAAAAAAATCGCTTGGTACGAAGTGTTTGCCGGCGAAAAAGCATTCAACGGTTACGGAGAATGGCTTCCTGCGGATACATTAACTGCAATTCGTGAATATATTGTAGCGATCAAAGGACCTCTTACTACACCAATCGGTGGCGGTATCCGTTCATTGAACGTTGCACTTCGTCAAGAGCTTGACCTATACACTTGTATTCGTCCTGTTCGTTACTTTGATGGTGTTCCTTCACCAGTTAAACGTCCTGAGCTTGTAGATATGGTTATTTTCCGTGAAAATACAGAAGATATCTATGCAGGAATTGAGTACCAAGAAGGTTCGGCTGAAGTTAAGAAAGTAATTGAATTCCTACAAAAAGAAATGAATGTTAAAAATATTCGTTTCCCTGAAACTTCTGGTATCGGTATTAAGCCAGTATCGGCTGAAGGTTCAAAACGTCTTGTGCGTGCTGCGATTGAGTATGCAATTAAACATAACCGTAAAACAGTCACATTAGTTCATAAAGGTAATATTATGAAATTCACTGAGGGTGCTTTCAAAACTTGGGGCTATGAAGTAGCTGAGCAAGAATTTGCGGAGCAAACGTTCACTTGGGATCAATATGATCGTATCAAAGCAGCTGAAGGTGTAGATGCGGCTAATGCTGCTCAATCAGCAGCTGAAGCGGCTGGTAAAATTATTGTTAAAGATGCGATTGCTGATATTGCACTTCAACAAGTTCTAACTCGTCCATCTGACTTTGATGTTATCGCAACGCTTAACTTGAATGGTGACTACCTATCTGATGCACTTGCTGCACAAGTTGGTGGTATCGGTATCGCTCCAGGAGCGAACATTAACTACTTGACAGGTCATGCAATTTTCGAAGCAACTCATGGTACTGCTCCGAAATATGCGGACAAAGACGTAGTTAACCCAGGTTCTGTTATTCTTTCTGGCGTAATGCTGCTTGAGCACCTAGGCTGGCAGGAAGCTGCTGACCTTATCTACAAAGGTATGGAAACATCAATTAATAACAAAACAGTTACTTATGACTTTGCACGTCTAATGGAAGGCGCTACAGAAGTGAAA
>DXHF01000364.1 GCA_019113605.1 Candidatus Paenibacillus intestinavium | reverse complement strand
TAATACAGCCGACCGTGATCATCGCTACAACAATAAGCAATAGTAAATACTGTAATGGTTGAGATAGAATGGCGATCATCGTCACTGATCCGATTATTACAATGATTCGTAATATCGTTATGCCTAGATTGCGTTGTACATTCTGCAAACTGCGCCATATCGCGCCAATGATCCAGCATAGCGGAATGAGATTAACCACATAATATAATTGATCAATATATTGTATCCATTCCTTTCCACTCGCAAAAAAGAAAGAAGCAGGCAGCCACATTAGCTGAAATATAATGATCGCACATAGAATACTAACAAACCCACTTATGTACCAGCCTCTATTCATCATTATGCTCGCTCTCTATCAGCAGACAAAAAGTCCTTCAGCTTATGGACAACCATTTAAGTGAAGGACTTTATGCTACGCTATTATTTTTTCAAGTAAACCAATGCTTTTTCGATCGCTTCATCTTCAGTTGCACCCTTAATGTATCGACCATTAATAAATACAAAAGGAGTTCTTTTGCATGGCCCACAATATGATTTGCAGCCTACTTTAATTTCAGAGTTCGGTGCAAGCCTCTCTATTTTTGCAACTGTCGTCTTCATTTTCATATGTCTGCATTCATCACAGACTCTGATGTCATTCGTCGCCATCGTTTCTCTTCCCATTTCCCATATACTTAATATTCCGATTAATGGTCCCCGTGATTACCTTTTGAAGGATTTGAAATCTCAAAGCCTTCCTCTGGAGTGTAGAAATAATCTACACGAATACCATCCAAAAACTCATTATCTTTTTCTAGAATAACATCAATTCCACTATCCGTCGATACAACGACATCTTTATCTGTAGGCTCATCAACGCCTAAACCATAATGGGCATGATCGCCATGTGCATGAGTAACAAATATACGTAATAGCTTGCCTTCACTTTCTGGCTTATCTAATTCAACCTTCAACATTTTTGCTGCGTTACGAGAAATTTTGCATTTCATTGCTTGTCCACTCCTTTAGTTGTATGTAATAAACACGGATCTATCTTGTTATATTATACTTCTTAGCCATTCTACTCGCAAACCATTGTGCAATAATCATTGTAAATGCGATATCATCAACGGGTAAAAACGGCATAAAATCAGGTGCTATCCAATAAATAAGGACAGGTATAACAAACAAACCCTTCTCCCATAACGCTACCGTCGGAGAAGTAATAATTTTATATATTAATTGAAATGTATGCTTCCAATGTCGTAGTGACAATAATTTTCTCATATATTCGCTCCTTAAACTTCTCATTGGGATAATGGAATACTTCTTGCATATGAAAAGTAACTACGTAATCATAAACTTACCGTGTTGATCTCATGTTATGTTCCCCTTTAATTATGTTATTTAGTATATCCTACTATTTATCCGGTTGCGTACTGGACTTTTAGCTAGTTAATCATTATGAACTTCCATTGTGAAATTATAAAGGGGGTAATTCTGTGGCATCTTGCCCAAAACTACCCCCTGCTTTTATATATTATAATAAATGAATATTATTCACGCTATTTATCCATTGCGGTTCATAAGATCGAAGTTCATCGGCAAGCCACTGCCTTGCTATAGCTTGAAACTTAATCAGATCTCCACTGCATACAAAGCAAACTTCGCTTTTTTTCAGTGTTATATTGGAAGACACATCATCTACAGTCTTTTCTGCAAATGAATTTGTCGTCTCACTTGTATCATGTTCATTATTAGCTTCAACTTGCCCATGTTGACCTTGCTTATTCAATATGGCGATGACTTCCATCACTGTTTCTTCGGCAGATTGAATAAGTGTAACTGCCTCTCCCATAACCTCGGCAATCGTATTCGCAAGAAATGGATAATGTGTACAGCCTAATATTAAGCAATCAATTGGATATGAACGCATATTCACAATAGAGTCATATACGATCTTGTATGCCATCGCTGATTCATACTCACCCTTCTCTACAAGAGGAACGAAAGCTGGGCACGCCTCACTTACAATCTGGATATTTTCCGCAAGCTGAAGTAGTGCCTGATCGTAAGCCTTGCTCTTAATCGTACCTTCTGTACCGATTACCCCAATATAACCTGTCTTTGTGCTTCGAAGTGCAGCTCTAGCACCAGGCTCGATCACGCCAATAATCGGAATTGAAAGAATCGCACGAATATGATCAAGAGCTACTGCAGTTGCCGTATTACATGCAATGACGACAAGTTTCGGATCATACTGAAGTAAATATTGTACAACTTCCTTCGTAAACTGCATAACTTCATCACTGGATCTTGGCCCGTAAGGTGCACGAAGTGTATCGCCGAAATAGACAATTTCTTCTTGCGGCAATTGCCTCATCAATTCCTTTACTACTGTCAATCCACCTACACCAGAATCTAACACCGCTATTGGTCGTTGCACAATTCCACCGCTTTCTCCGTCCTTGACTCTGCCCTTAAGTAGTATTAATTATTTCGTTTCAATTCACAAAAATTAATTATGAGAAATTTCTTGCTGTGGCTCTTGCTGTTCGGTCGTATGACAAATTTGCTTCCTGCCGCTCATAATATTTTGCACACCATGCTTCGCTTCTGACACGAACTTCACCGTGCGATCCTCCAGTTGTCTGCTCGCTTCATAGACCGTTTCTGTTACATGATCAACTGCGTTCACCGTTACTTCAGCAATTTTTTCCGCTCCTACTTTAATATCAGAACGCAATTCTTTGCCACTTTTCGGTGCGAATAATAACGCCGTTACGCTACCTACTACCCCACCTGTAATGATTCCCGCCAAAAATGCTGTTCCACGTTTCGTTAATTTCATTAATAACACTCCCATCATGGTTTTCCTGCTCATTGCAGTTTATAAAAGTTGTAAACTACTATTCACTTGCTGTACTTTGGTCATGCTTCGTTATCAAAGTCCTTTTTTTGAACTACCTATTACAATGGAGGTTCAAAAAGCGAGCTTTCAGAACCGAGAAGATGGAGTCAATTTTCGAAAAGCGGAAGCGCAAGTGTACGTCGTTGGTACACGCGATCCTACAATGTTTCTGCAAGAAACATACATCGGAAGCATACGCTATACTTTCCAAAATTAGCTTCATATTCGATGCGACTATGCTACGTCAACGAATGCTTCGTTATCAAAGTCCGTTTTTTGAACTACCTACTACAATAGAGGTTCAAAAAGCGGGCTTTCAGAACCGAGCAGGTGAAATGCTACTTGAGAAAGGCGGAAGCGCAAGTGTACGTTATTGGTACATGCGAACCGTACTTTCCAAGTTCATTTCAGATGCGATGTCGACTACGCTACAACGCATCACATCGTTATCAAAGTCCGTTTTTTGAACTCCCCTTCCATAATTGCCATGCAGACACCGCCAGCTCCGCCCAATGTATAGCATCCTCTACTTGACGCTCAGCCTTCTCTTGCTGCACATACTTCAATGCTCGATGTGAAAGCTTACCAGTTACCTCATCCACCATCGCAGCAGTATGTTCAATCGTTTGGCTAATCTGTTTTGTTGCCTGAACAATTCCGTGTGCAGCTTGCACGCTGCTCGAGATTGCCTTGACAGTCTCATCCGTCGATTGAATGAGCATACTGCACTCAAGTGAAAGTCTACTAATGTCTTGCTTCATATCAGTCGCAGTTGCTGTTAATGCGTTCATACGAACAACTAATGATCGCAATGTCACAATTAAAGCAATAACGAGAATGACAAAGGCTCCTGTAGCGATCCAAATACTATATTCAATCGTTAACATAGCTCCTCCTCATACCGATAAATTTGGACATAGTCATCGATTACACTCATGCAACCATTTTTCTATTAACTAGACATATGCCTATTCGCGTAACACATTATAAGCAGAATGGGCTTGTGTTGACACAACATTTCACATCATTTTCAAAACAAATAATTAGCATACAATATTTGACTTGTACTTGGAATTATTTGTATCATTATTAGATTGGTACTTCACTATTTATACAGTTGCTAAACTGATCTCATTGATTGGAATTGTAGAGCCGAAAACTCGTGACTTCAGTCGTAATAGGTTCAATACTTTAAATAAAATTTGATTACTAGGAGGGGTTTTAATGAGAAAATGGGCGGTAGTAATTATTACACTCAGTGCGATTGGCGTACTGTTACTAACTATTGGTCTGTACGTATTCTATAATAAACTTTATTATCCGGCACTTCCTCTAGATGGTGTTAGTCAACGTGAAGCTATCGTAATGCTTGAAAATTCAAACGATAATCTTGTACTTTTAGCTAGTGATAGCAAAACTCATTGGTATATAGCTCCTCGTAATACCGGAATTAACGTTGTTGACAATTACATTACTGAACTTGTAGGTCAATATGGTTGGGAATTAGAACAGAAAGAAGGTGCTGGATTGTTCTTTACTCAAGAGGGGAATAACTTAATTACAACTACACAAATGTGGACTAGAAACTATGTGTTAATTAAAATCCCTGTATCATTTAATAAGTAATCTATCCATAAAAAAAGCAGCGCCCAACTCGTCATCATTTCATGACTTTTGGGTGCTGCCTCTTATCATTTCTAGCGCTAAGGGTATGCGCTGCTCATCTTAGCTTCAAGCTTCAGCTACGGCGTTACTGGACATTTGAATACGATAATTGCATTTCGTTCCACCTTTAGCTAGACATTCCGTACGCTCTACCTTTGTTCCAAGTAAGTCCTGAAACAACTCTAGCTCGCATTGGCATGCTTGGTGATAACGATCTGCAACACCTTTTATCGGGCAATTGTATTCTTCGATATAGTAGTAATGCTGATCCCGCTTCGCTTCGGCCATATAACCGCCAGCATTCTGAATAGCAACAAGCTCATCAACCTTCTCGGCCAAATCCTTCTGCCTCATTCTAGCTTCATAGCGATCTAATAGCTTTCGCTTACGCCCTTGAAACATCATATCGATATATGGTGCAGTTTCAGGATTATTATCTAGTTCACTAAGCAGGTCAACCGTAAGCATATGATAATTTCGCGGAAACAGTTCTTCAGATTTACGCGTCAGCTCATAAGCATGACTTGGCCGCCCCATACTTTGCTTCACTGAAATAATTTGCACATAATCTTGCTTTGCTAACTCGTGTAAATGTCTTCGTATCGCCATTTCTGTCAGCTGAAGTTGTTGGGATAATGTGCTAATTTGCATTCGCCCTTGACTACGTAATTTGTACAGTATAGCGTCACGGGTTGAACTCGTCGGCTTCATTATT
>DXHF01000363.1 GCA_019113605.1 Candidatus Paenibacillus intestinavium | reverse complement strand
TCGGGCGTATATTCTGATGTTCGCACGGATTTATCAACATCAACACCTACAATAATGAATGGTTCAATGCCTTCGTCAAGAATAAGCTCCTGAGCCGTTGTTGCAATGCGACCAAAATTGAAGAAATCTTCGCCATCCTGACAATAAATAACTGGATAACTTAATACTTCATTATAGCCTGGTGGTAAATAAACTCTTAAATTGCGACTCCCTTCGGGCAGAATATTACTTTCAACTGTACTTTTTAAGATCGTACGTTTTAGATAACGAGCATCTGTCATTGCAAAAAATCTCCTTTAAATTAAAGTATGGAAAATCAGTTAAGAGGGAAAATAAAAGGTAACCTGTAAAAACAAAGCGGAAATTAGCTTTTGTATTATGCTGTTATAGTGTTTATATGAATCTGTTATATATACACTTTGATGATTAAATGATGTAAATTCGCTAAAATCAGTGGATTTTTGCTTTTTTGCTTTGACCATCAACAGGAAACAGGGTTATAATAAGTCTATAACAGAGACACACAATTTTCAAATATTTTAAGATGAGGTGAGCGTTCTCCATGAGCAAATTGCCATATGAAGTTCAATCAGAACCAGTTGCACCATTATTTGTACTAACATTAGATGGTGAAGTGGCTAATCCGGAATATATGCCGGATCTTACTGATGAGCAGTTAAAAGAAGTTATGTACCGCATGGTATTCACTCGTACTTGGGACGAGCGTGCTATTAATTTAGGACGTCAAGGTCGTCTAGGTTTCTACGCACCTGTTTCAGGTCAAGAAGCTTCAATGATTGGTAGTGAGTATGCACTTAATAAAGAAGATTTTGTAGCTCCAGGTTATCGTGATATGCCACAAATTGTATGGCACGGTCTACCACTTTATCAAGCGTTCTTGTATTCACGTGGTCACCAACATGGTGGTCAAATTCCAGAAGGCGTTAACGTATTAATGCCGCAAATTATTATTGGTGCGCAAGTGCTTCATGCAATGGGCGTAGCAATGGCATTCAAAAAGAAAAACCAAAAAAATGTAGCGATTACGTATACTGGTGACGGTGGTTCATCTGAAGGTGACTTCTATGAAGCATTGAACTTCGCTGGTGCATTCAAGCTACCGGCAGTTTTCGTAGTGCAAAATAATGGCTATGCTATTACAACGCCATATGCCAAACAAACAGCGGCTCTTTCAGTAGCACATAAAGCTATCGCTGCAGGTATTGTTGGTCAACAAATTGATGGTATGGACGTACTTGCTGTAATTAAAGCAGTTCAAGATGCTGCTCAGCGTGGACGTGACGGTGAAGGTGCAACTTTACTTGAATTACTAACTTATCGTTTCCGTCCGCATTCTCTTGCAGATGATACGACTAAATATCGTACTAAGGATGAGGAAGCAGAATGGGCGCTTAAAGATCCACTTACTCGCTTCGGTAAATTCCTTGAGAAAAAAGGTCTTTGGACAGAAGAAGATACGCTTCGCGTAAAAGAAGAAGCAAAAGCAGCTGTAACTGAGAATATCAAGAAAGCTGAGCAAACTGAGAAAATGACAGTTGCTGGACTTATTGATTCTATGTTTGAGCATACACCGCAACACTTGGAAGCTCAAAAAGCTGATTTCGAGTAATAGGGAGGATAAACGACCATGGCACAAATGAATATGTTAGAAGCGATTCGCGATGCGATGCGCGTAGAACTTACACGTGACCCTAATGTTGTCATCTTTGGTGAAGACGTAGGTAATGTCGGCGGTGTATTCCGTGTAACTGAAGGTTTACAAAAAGAATTCGGTGAGGAAAGAATATTCGATACTCCACTTGCTGAATCTGCGATTGCTGGTATGGCGGTTGGTATGGGGATTCAAGGCTTCCGTCCGATTGCAGAAATTCAATTCGTTGGTTTCATCTACGAAGCACTTGATCAAATGTTTGTTCAAGCGGCACGTATGCGTTACCGTTCTGGTGGACGTTATAACTCACCAATCGTATTCCGTACACCTTTTGGTGGTGGAGTAAAAGCTGCTGAGCTTCATACAGATTCTCTAGAAGGTCTTGCGATCCAGACTCCTGGTATCAAAGTAGTTATTCCTTCTAACCCTTACGATGCAAAAGGTCTGATGATCGCTGCAATTCGTGACAATGATCCAGTATTCTTCATGGAACATCTTAACTTATATCGCGCATTCCGTGATGAAGTTCCTGAAGGTGAATATACAGTTGAAATTGGTAAAGCAAATGTCGTTCGTGAAGGTTCTGATGTAACGATCCTTACGTACGGTATGATGGTTCATACTTCTCAAAAAGCTGCTGATGAGCTTGAAAAGCAAGGTGTGAAGGTAGAGGTTATCGATCTACGTACACTAATGCCGCTAGATATTGATACAATCGTTGCTTCTATCAAGAAAACAAATCGTTGTATTATTGTTCAAGAGGCTCAAAAAACTTCTGGTGCAGCTGCGGAAATTATTGCACAAGTTAATGAGCATGCAATATTGCATCTTGAAGCTCCAGTTCTACGTGTAGCTGGTCCTGATACGGTGTATCCATTTGCACAAATCGAAGA
>DXHF01000362.1 GCA_019113605.1 Candidatus Paenibacillus intestinavium | reverse complement strand
TTTCAATTTCTGATATTTTATTAATTTTAGCTGCAATTTCCTCTGAACTTACTTGTGAAATGATAAATACTACAAAGGATCTATCGAATTTTTCTTGTTCCAGTGCTTCCACAGATGGCTCCGACTTTACGATTTCTCCGGAACTTTCTAATACATCGAATACCATGTATGAACGAGCTGCTTTCAGCACACAACTCTCCGTTAAAGTAATCTTTACATAAAATACTTGATGACCACTTTCAATCGATTGCTTCAATACCGATGACTGAAATTGGTCTAGCATTGCATTACTATTTTTCGTTGTTACTGAAGAACTTTGAGAGGCTGCAGAAATAACTGCTGCACCATCTATTTTATGATCACCTTTGACGATTTTCACAAGATCAGCAACAATCGCAGACACATCTGCTTTACCTGTTCCACCTTGCACGATATCCTGCACCATCGTTTCAAGTGCATCTAAACCTTTGAATAAAGTGTCAAAAATAAAACTGTCCATTTTCAGTTTATTATTACGAACCAGATCAAGGACATTTTCCATCTCATGAGTTAACGATGCTAGATCTTCGTACCCCATCGTTGCAGACATACCCTTTAGTGTATGCGCAGAGCGGAAAATATCTTGTACTATTGATATATCCTCAGGGTCGCTTTCTAATTTCATTAAATTATCATTTAACGCTTGCAGGTGATCATTCGATTCGTCAATAAACATTGATAAATAAGCATTCATATCCATTACATGACACCTCCTATTAGTTTGCACTGCACTTTGGAGCTTACCTCATTACAGCATTAACAATTTCAGGTGCAATCTGTGTCAATGGAAGCACCTTATTCGCAGCTCCTAGCTCCACTGCTGATCTTGGCATGCCGTACACGATACAGCTTTCCTCAGCCTCAGCAATTGTCGAGGTCACTCCATGCTCAAAGAGTTGCTTCATCCCTTGAGCTCCATCACTCCCCATACCTGTCATAATAACAATATGTCTCTCCAACTCATCAAATGGTAGCAATGAATCAAATAAAGTATCAACAGAAGGGCGATGACCATTTCTTGCAGGAGCACTCGTTAACTTAATTTCATAATGATGATTAACCATAACAACTTCCATATGGTATCCGCCTGGAGCAACATAGGCTTTACCATTTTCCAGCCTAACACCATGAATCGCTTCCATGACGGTTAGTTCACTAAAACTATCAAGTCTTTGTGCCAATGAATTCGTAAATCGTGGCGGCATATGCTGAACGATGACAACTGGAGCTTTTAAGTTTCCTGGTAATGCAGTCAACACTTCGTGTAATGCCCTCGGACCCCCAGTGGATGTCCCAATTGCAACAATCTGCGTAACGACCTGATCGTTTTTACTTGCGCGAGAAACGACTTCACGAACCGAAGTAGGTTCAACGATACGTTTGGACTTTATCGTCGGCTTAAGAGACATATCAGTTAAAGGCTTTGTAACGATTGGCTTCGTTTTCTTATCTACTTTATTCGACTGACTAGTTACTAATGAACTACTCTTTTGTATACGACTAATGTTATCATTTTTTAATAGATTTGACGTTGTTTCTAGACGATTTTGTAATAATTTATTACTTTCCTTCAAAGACTCCGTTACCGGTTTGAAAATTTCTAATTTTCGACGAGTAAGAACAGCTATTTTCAGCTTTTCTACGATCATTTCCCCAACGGCAATAATATCCTGTGACTGGGAACCTACGCCCGTTGGCTTCCTAATAAAATCAAAGGCACCAAACTGCAAAGCTTTAATTGTGTCACGGGTATTCGCTTCACTTATTCCAGATAACATGATAATTGGAATTTTATGCTTTTTCAAAATATGCTGAAGTGCATCAATACCATTCATAAGCGGCATTTCTAGATCTAATGTGATAACATCGGGATTGAGTCTATTTGCACTAGCAACTGCCTCAATACCATTAACAGCAGTCCCGATAACCGTAAATTGCGGGTCTTTTTCAATAAGGTCGGTTATTATTTTACGCATAAAGGCTGAATCATCAACGACTAATACACGATAAGGGTCCATTACTGTTCCTCCATTCTCAAGGATTATCTAGTACGTCTAAACAATTTATGTAAAAATCCTTTCACACCAGAAGAAGTGCCTGTATGTGGTATGTTCAAAAAATCTTTTGCAATTAACATAATTCCTTTTGCTGCTTCCGAATCTGGAAATAGCATTAATAATGGAATTTGCTTCTTCACCGATTTCGATACATGCACATCATCAGAAATATAACCTAGTACTGGTAATTCAATATTAAGAAATCTCTTAGTAACTCTACCAATATTATTAGCTGTCATTTCACCTTCTTGACGGTCCATCGAACGATTAACAACAAGTCGGAATTTAACATTTGAATCTAAAGAGTTAACCATTTTAATTAAAGCATATCCATCAGTGATCGAAGTCGGCTCAGGAGTGGTAACGACAATCGTTTCATCAGATGATGTTATAAATTGTGCTGTTTCCTTCGAAAGTCCTGCTCCAGTATCAAAAATAATGTAATCGTACTGACCTTGAAGCTTTAATATTTCACGCCCAAAACGTTCAATCTCTAGCTCTGTTAAGCGTATTAAATCTAATAACCCGGAACCGCCTGCTATATAATGTAACCCTTCAGGTCCTACACTAATAATATCCCAAATTGTTTTTTCATTTTTAATTAGATGATATAGATTATACTTAGAAGTAGTTCCCATAAGCA
>DXHF01000361.1 GCA_019113605.1 Candidatus Paenibacillus intestinavium | reverse complement strand
GCATTTATGGGATGAGGAAGCAGGACGCTTCGCTCGCGGTCTAGTGATGAAGGATAATGTATGGGTCAAGGATATGACGCTTGAAAGCAGTATGTTTGGTATTTTGGATTTTGGTGTGCTGCCTGTAGATGATTATCGTGTGCAAAAGACGATGCTATCGATTAAGCAAGGGCTACAAGTGAAGACAGAAGTAGGTGGAATTGCTCGTTATATGAACGACTATTATTTCCAACAATCCGGTGATATTGAGCGAATACCAGGTAATCCATGGATCATTTGCACATTATGGGTAGCTAACTTTGAGATTGCGTCTGCGAAAACGATTGCTGACCTTGAAAGCCCAAGGCGTACATTGGAGTGGGTTGCCCAGCATACTTTATCAAGTGGGCTGTTAGCAGAGCAATTAAACCCTTTTGACGGTACACCATTATCGGTAGCTCCGTTAACCTGGTCACATGCTACAGTTGTGCAATCGGTATGTAAATACGCTGCAAAATACAAGCAATTAAACCAAACCGTATAGTATGTTTTTTTATATAGTGTCTACTATTAAGGGTTCAATTCACGAATGACAAAAAGTATCCTTTCTTAGCCGTTAAGGTGAGAAAGGATACTCTTTTTTGTATGGTTGGACAGCGAAGTGCTGCTCAAAGCTTTTTGAGCGGTACTCCGAATATATTTGCTTGCCATTCCCTATTTGAATATTCGACGAGTCAGAGTTGGAGATTACTTTCAGTCGGCCGATGGTGATATCTGGTATGGCGTTAAGATCCAATGGTTGCTCCATATCAGATGCTCGTTCAACGATTTTAATAGGGTAGAGAAGTCGCTTTAGATTGGGAGATGGCTTACAAAATATTTGATATTGATTAAAATTAGGCTCATCTCCTGTATTCCTTGTTACTTCTTGTAATACAACGATACTTCTACTAATCATTGAAGTATTGTCACGATCACCCACTTGAATGATCGAGCTTGAGGAGTTACTAATAACATTTAAGATTGTGACACTAGAAAGCGTATTATGACTCATAACGATATTTCCCTTTACTTATTGAAGGCTGTGGTAATTGAATTATTTTATCAGATGGGCATAGCGCTGGCTTTGATGCAGAATTAAAGGGGCCAATTTGACAGCCATCTGGCGGTGTTTCGATAGTGGAATAAAGTACAACTTGGTCGTTATCCCCAACTTGGATATTTGAACAGCTTGAGTTAGCGACGACATTCACTTGGTCCACATGTAAATGTTGCTCTTGAATAATAATTTTCATTGGTAATCTCCTATCGAACTGCTTTCTCTTGTAAATAATGTCTAATTGCAGTCTCTATATCATGCCATGTACGCTCGCTTACCGATCTCTCTATCTTTTCCCATTCATTTTGTAGCTCTTGATCAGAAGAGGGAGCAATTCGATTCAAAGAGGGTGCCTCATCAGCTACGTAATGATGAATTCGAGCCTCAATTTGCTTTTCTAGATCTATAATGATTTGGGTAATATGATCGTCATTAATTGGGATGTCCAATCGTGAACTCATCTTGCGGATATAGCCTACTCCATGTTCGTGAAGATAAGTGCGTAATTGATCACACAAATGCTGCTCAAAACCAACGGGGAAGTTCGATGGATTTTCAGTTGGAGGGATATTATTTGCCGAAGGAATGCTATTGTGAACGGATGTTTTCATTGGTTTGGAAAGATCATGAGCGCTATTACCTTCCATAAATTTCACCTTGGAATTGGGATGAGCAGAATTACTATGAACATTTTTTTGTTTCATTGCTAACTCTTCTATCATTGTCGGCAATTGACTGGCACTTGCTGTTGACATACCGATTTGTAAGGAACCTTCTAATGTTTCTACTTTTAATTGATCAAAATGATATTCAATTTTATCAACATGAAAAATTGGAGGGGTATTAGAGCTAGAGTTTTGTTTTTGCACTGCTAGTTGTTGCTCAAGTTCGGATATTGTTGCTTGTAATGTATCAATCGTATCTTGTTGTTCTTGCAGTCGTTGTTCGATACGGAACGCCCATTGTTGCCATGGGTTCAACTGCGAAGATGACAAAGATTCAGAATTATACATCGTAGATCCAGCCCTTCTATAATTGAATTATTATTATCTTGGATTCGGAAGTGGGACAAGAAAAGGTGTGAATTGATCCATGGGATACATTCCATCAGGTCCTGTTGTTGAAGGTAATGCTTGTGAAGATACATGAGAAATAGCAGAAATAGCTCCTGAAGTACCAATTTGAAAAACGGAGCTATTCGAAAGCGTCTCAATATGAATACTATGAATGTTAATTTGTTGCTGTACCGTTAACATGGCGATCACAATACTCCACTGACATTGTCTACAAGATCATTATCTAATGAATTGGTAGCACTTAGTCCTGTATTAGAATTTGCTAAACTACCTGTTAAGAAAGAACCAGCCCCAGCGTAGGTTTTGGAAGAGCTAGAAGGTGATACTTGAACAGCATCACCGAACTGGACGATTCCACTAGAGCCGTTACTGACTACATTTACAAAGCCAACGATAGATGGCATGAACTCACCTGCTTCACTGTTTATTGTAGTTTATGCATTATAAGCCTAAGCGTTCCTTATAAGCGGAAGTTCAAAAAGCGGGCTTTGATAACGAGGAATATGCTGACGTAGCATATTCGACATCGAATATAAAGCGAACTTGGAAAGTCCGGGCCGCGTGTACCAAACACGTACACTGGCGCTTCCTCCTTCCTCAAGTAGCGCTTCATCTTCTCGATTCTGAAAGCCCGCTTTTTGAACCTTTATTATAAGCGGAAGTTCAAAAAGCGGGCTTGATAACGAGGAATATGCTGACGTAGCATATTCTTCGTCGAAAAAGTCCCACATCAGTTAATGTCGAGTAGCCTACTCGTTAGCTGGTGCATAAGCTAATCTATACATGAATAGATGAGGTGGGATTATTGAAAAATTGGGATGATTTCGAGAAGTGGTTTAATAATGCTAATTTCCCGAAAAACCTGGAGAGCCTAAGGGAAATTCCAGTGGTCGATAATTGGATTAATCAGATTAAGCAAGCAACGGGTACTCCAGTCAATAAACATGGGCAAAGACCGAAAGCTAGCTATCAGATAAAAGAAGGAAAAGAGTCGCTTGAAATAATTTATCAACTTCCGATAGGATATGATCAAGATGAAATCATACTCTTTGTTAGGGAAGACTTTGTGAAAATAGAAGGGCTACCAGACCAACATATTGAATTGATTAAGCTGCCAAAATTAGTGAAAACCAAAGAGTGTAGAGCAAAAATTGAAGAAGATCAGCTAATTATTCGACTAACGAAACGACCAAGACCGGTAAAATTTTATCGACATTATATAACAAACTAGCTAATAATCTCGCGATCTAGTATAATGTCTTATGATTACGATTAGATCGTGAAGGAGTGTCCACCGTGTCAGTAGTAAATGTAAGCGATGTTTCTGCGGATTTATTTATAATTGCCATTATTTTTATTCTACTTATTTTTGGCTTGTTGAGCTTTGGGATTTTACAAATGTTTCAACAAAGATTCCGTTTGGGTTGGTACAATTTTGCCGGTGCTCTAGTTAGTTTTATTGTGCTAATGATTATTCTCAATATTTGGTACTTATAGCAACTGGAGGTGTCAGCATGAATTGGCAAGTCATATGGTTTGGTGTTAATCTATTGTTCGTCGCTTCGCTTATTACGACGTTATTTCTTCACCGATCTGTCTCGATGGCTCGTCTAGAGCGAGC
>DXHF01000360.1 GCA_019113605.1 Candidatus Paenibacillus intestinavium | reverse complement strand
ATAACGTCGATGGTATCACTTTCCTTGTTAGGAACTGGAAATGGAAAATACTGAAAGTCAACCTGTGAAGATATCGTTCCACTATACTCATAATTTCCTTGCAACAGACCGAGAAATGTTGTTTTACCTCTCCCGTTTCTACCTGTAAACCCTAATTTCCAATCTGTATCGATTTGAAAGCTTACATGTTCAAATATATTATCGTAGCTGCCTTCATAGGCAAACGTTAGGTTTGTAACATTAATTAACGACATAAACTAATCCTCCTTTAAATAAATGTTCAAAACAGTCGCAACTTCTAATGAAAAACAAAAAGAGCTACAAGAAAGTTACCCCTCTCGTAGCCCAATTACATACATTTAAACTAACCCTTATTAGAGTTAGAGTAGCATATATTGTTTGAGTGAAAAGATGTAGCAACTTTCTTGCATATAAAAATAAAACATACGAAAATAAGCATTCATAGTTTTATTATTTTATATTTCTACAAGAAATTGTACATGCTTCTTTTCAACCCCAATCACTAATTTGAAAACATCATATCATACTTATATTGGAAGTTCAATATATTTACTTTAATTACTCCGCGATCAGTTGTTGTAAATGCTCTAGTGAAACGCGATGGATGAATTTCTTAAACTTCTCTTTCCCTTTGGCGTGCTCATTATAATAATAAATAAGTGCCATAATAATGGGAACAAGCTGCTCTTCCTGCAATCCTGCTATAAGTAATTCAGCAAGCGAGGCTTTAAGTCCTTTCGGCTCGCCACCTACGAAAATATCATACGTATTACGCATTTTCACGACGCTAATATCTTTCAATAAAGGCTCACTCGTTCCAAGTGCACAGCCAGCATAACCTATTTTAATCGGCGTCGGCGTTATAATACCTGCGATCGATGCATTTAATGTTTTGGCTACGTCAAGTCCAGCTTCCTCAGCGCCTTTGCAAAAATTACAAGCGATTAAGCTTTTGGTTACAAATCCTGCGGGATATACTTCTAAGCCTGCTTGTTCAAGCTTTTCTGCAATGGGTTCTTGTTCGTCTAAGGGAACCTCCATATAAAGCTGTCCAAAAGGCGTCATCTCAATAGTCACATTCGCTCCTGCCACAGCGCCGATTGTAGTGAGTTGCTCTGCTGTAAACAGGCTTCCACCAACCTGGATTGGTGGGCTAATTGCAATTTTGATTGTTTCTAGCATCTCTGTTCACCTCAAGTTGAAAGTCATATATTACTTCACATCAACAACGAAGGGAACGGTAAACACTTCTCCATCCTGCTGAAATTGTCCCCATAATTTATATATGCCGCTAGCTGGGAAAGAAGTGGAAAACTGCGCAACAGGACAAGTAGATTTTTCATCTAGTGGGTGAACATGAATGTATTGCTCAGCATCTTCCGAAAGGATAACGACATGACCGACAGCACCTAAATATTGCTCTAAGTTGTCGATAGCCTGCTTAGTTGTAGCATCAATGATGTTGAACGTTAATGTTACGTCTTCCTTCGGCTTAGTATTACTTAGAGAAAGCTCAATTTCTTTGCCGTTTACTTCCTTTACCAGCTTTTTATCGGCAGTGATTGTCATTGGAAGCTGCTCTTTTCCTGCTACCTGAATCCGTTCACTTAACGTTGTGCTCGTCCACCCAGTTGGAATAAAGTCCGCAAAGAGCTTATATTCTCCGCCAACAGGGAATGTAGTACGAATTGTAAATTTACCATCTCCAATAAATTCAGGATGAATATGATTGAAATATGATAAGTCTTGATTGACCATGATGAGATGAAGTAATTTTTCATGGTTCAGCTCAAAGTCATTGACTGGCAGATCATCATGATCGGTAATTTGGATCGTTAAAGTTGTTTCATCATTTGCACTTGTAACATCGGTATCGAAGGAGAATGAAGCTTTCAAATGACTTTCAACTTGCCCTGCTGTGTCGTGACCGCTATGTTCCGCTGAACTGGCGTCACTTTGCGAGGCTTCATGGCCTGATGTGTGATTTTCTTCTACCGCTATATTGCTATTATTTCCACATGCAGTTAATAAGCTGAAAGTAAGCACAACCGAAAGCAACATTATTTTTTTCTTATTCATACATAACTCTCCCTCGTATCCCTATAAATTAACCCCGTATTTTCACACGCTGTAGACGAAGCGCATTAAGAACAACAGAAACTGAACTCAATGCCATCGCTGCTCCTGCCACCCATGGCGCCAATAAACCGATTGCTGCAATTGGAATACCAAGTGTGTTGTAGCCGAGTGCCCAGAACAGATTTTGCTTAATATTAGCCATCGTTTTACGACTCATATAGATCGCATCTGGTATGCTAGCGAGATCTCCACGCATTAATGTAACATCGGCAGCTTCCATAGCGACGTCTGTACCTGTACCGATTGCCATTCCGATGTCAGCAGTTGCTAATGCTGGTGCATCATTAATGCCATCGCCGACCATGGCTACCTTTTTACCTTGTGCTTGTAATTTTTTCACTTCTTCTGCTTTACCTTCGGGCAGAACTTCAGCTAGTACATGTTCGATGCCAACTTGAGCAGCGATTGCCTTAGCCGTCCGCTCGTTATCACCTGTAATCATGATGACTTGAATACCCATTTCCTTCAAACGGCTAACAGCAGCCGATGAAGTCTCTTTAATTGTGTCTGCTACTGCTACCATACCGCTATATTTGTTATCGATAGCAACAAGCATCGCTGTTTTTCCGGATTCTTCTAATGTAGACATTGTGCTATAAGCATGTTTTGCGTCGACAGCGAATTTTTCCAACAGTCTTCTTGTACCGATAAGCAACTCTTTACCTTCGACAGTAGCTTTTATTCCGTATCCTGGAATGGCCTCAAAGGATTCTGTCCTAGGAAGTTCAATATTTTTTTCCATAATACCTGCCACAATAGCTTCTGCAAGAGGATGCTCTGAGTTTTTCTCGGCTGCACCTACCAATTGAAGAAACTCGGTTTCATTACCTTCAACTATGACATCGGTAAGCTCAGGCTTACCTTTAGTTACTGTGCCAGTTTTATCTAGAATGATCACATCAATTTTATGCGTTTGTTCTAAATGCTCGCCGCCTTTAAATAGAATGCCTAGCTCAGCAGCACGTCCAGAACCTGCCATAATCGATGTTGGTGTTGCTAGACCTAGCGCACATGGACAAGCAATAACTAGAATTGCAATTGCTTTTTCCAATGCTCCAGCAAAGTCACCAGGTGTGACAAAGAAGTACCATACTAAGAAAGCAATGATGGCAATTATGACAACGATTGGAACAAAAATTCCCGAGATAACGTCGGCTACCCGTTGAATTGGAGCTTTAGAGCCTTGAGCTTCTTCGACAACTTTAATAATTTGTGCAAGGGCAGTTTCTTTACCTACCTTCGTCGCTCTAATACGAAGCATACCGTTTTTATTAATTGTCGCTCCAATAACGGAATCTCCAGCTTTCTTCTCAACAGGAAGACTTTCACCCGTCAGCATAGATTCATCTACCGAAGACAAACCTTCCAGTACTTCACCGTCGACAGGTACTTTATTACCCGGACGAACGAGTACAATATCGCCAGAAATAACTTCTTCTACAGCAATCGTTATTTCTTGTCCGTCGCGAACTACTAATGCGGTCTTCGCTTGTAAGCCCATCAATGATTTGATCGCTTCGGACGTCCTACCTTTAGCTAACGATTCGAATAATTTACCCATTAATACTAATGTAATAAGTACAGCACTTGTCTCATAATACATCGCTGGACCGTGGTGAACGCTGCCACCTTCGACTGCCCAAGCAATGGTAAGATATAGACTGTAAAAATAGGCAGCAGATGTACCAAGCGCAACTAAAACGTCCATGTTGGCACTGCCGTTACGAAGTGCTTTATAAGCTCCAATGTAAAATTGTCTACCAATATAAAACTGAACTGGAGTTGCCAGTACCAATTGGAACCATGGATTCATAAAGAGATCTGGTAGCCATATCCAACTGGTGAATGAAAAGTGACTGACCATCGCCCAAAGTAAGGGAAATGATAATATTGCGGAAACTAATAGTCTTCGTTTTTGTTTGGATAATTCTTTTGCTCTTCGCTTGGATGGATCGACTTGTTCTTGCTTGAGAAAAGCTTTGTATCCAAGCTTTTCGACTCGCTGCTGCATGTCAGTAACCGAAATATCAATAGGATTATATTCGACATGGGCGCTTTCCATTGCAAAGTTAACATTTGCAGTTGTTACGCCAGGCAGCTTGTTCAAAGTTTTCTCGATTTTCAAAGCGCAAGCCGCACAGGTCATACCTTCTAGTTGTAATTCAATCGTTTCTTTAGCAGTACTATAGCCAAGCTTCTGAATACTTTCTTCCATTTTACTCACATCCACTTTAGTTGGGTCATAAGTAATAGTAGCTCTTTCCATCGCGAAGTTTACATTTGTTTCTGCTACACCTTCTAGTTTGTTCAAACCTTTTTCAATACGGTTAGCACAAGCGGCACAGGTCATTCCTGTAATTTGTAAGGAGGTTTGTTCTTTTCCCGCTCCAGTAGTTGTCATGATATTAACACCTCACTTCTTTTAGATATCGTATCCTTGTTCTTCAATTGCTTCTTTGATGTTATCTAAAGTAAGCTTGCTTTCATCGAATTGTATTGTAACAGTTTTAGCGCTAAGATCGACAGTTCCGGTTGCTCCTAGTTCTTGCAGGGCACCTTCAATTGATTTGACACAGTGACCACAAGACATACCCTCTACGTTTAATACTATATTTTTCATAACTCATTGCTCCTCTTATTGTAAATTTCATTCGTAACCATTATTTACATGGAATACGATATGTAAACTCCCTCGATAACATTAGTATACCCCCCTACCCTATAATAGTCAATATATTTAAAACAAAAAAAAGGATTCAATGTGAATCCACCTTAATTTATTATTTAATTAATTTTTGGATCGTA